>JAHBWO010000001.1 GCA_019636945.1 Nitrospira sp.
CTCCCGCTGCATACAGAAAATGCCCTTAAGCAACAGGCCTTCCCCATGATCGGGTGATGCTGCCAGAAGGATTGTGAGATGTTCCTCAGCACCAGACAGATTGTGCTGTTCGAGAAACATACGGATCAATTCAAGTCGCTTGGCCGGCTCATCGACCAAGGCCACATATCGTGCGAGAAACTGTGCCCGATAGACTGGCTCTTGCAGCCGCTCAGCCACCGTCGCACCCCAGGCCAGGACAAATCGGTCGTTCGGCCACTCATCAACCAGGGCCAATTCTCGCCGGACAGATGGCCAGTCTTGTTTCAGTGCCGCCGTTTGTGTCGCCGCAACATGTGCCCATGACGCACGTTCTTTGATATCTCCCATCAAGTGAATATCTCCGCCGAGCTTCCCATTGCGGTAAATACGGTTCAGCTTGTAGCCGTCGACATGGAACTGCCGGTCTTCGTCTCCTGCCCACCATTGCCCCCCCCATCGGTTCAAGAAATGAGCCGCGTTTGCGGCTTCGTGGACCTTTCGCCCGGGCGTTTGGCTCTCAAGGTGCACCACGACGCTCCTTGGTTGATACACAACTTGATACCCGCGTTCTCGTACTTTCAAACACAGATCCGCATCTTCCAGTCCATTGAGATAGCCCTCATCAAATTTGCCGACCTCCTCGAACAGCGAGCGTCTGATGAGCAGACAGGCGGCTGTGACAATTTGAAACTCACGCCGTTGGTTGACGGCTGGATGCTCTCCGGCAAACGACTTGTAGATATGGTAGGGCAACAAATACTGACAGTCCCGTACGACACCGGCATGTTGAATGGTCCCGTCGGGATAGAGCAGCTTGCTGCCGACGATCCCGACCGCTGCATCGCCCTCTGCCTCCACCACAAGCGCATTGAGCCAGCCAGGCTTGGGGACGGTGTCGTTGTTCAGAAAGACCAGATACTTCCCTTTTGCAAGAGCCGCACCCTGGTTGCAGGCTTTGGCGAACCCGACATTCTCGGCATTCGTGATAATGCGCACGTCACCGCCCAACTGCGCGAGAAATTCCGCTGTTCCGTCCGTTGAACCGTTATCGACCACGATTAATTCATAGTCCGGCAATCCATCAAGTGCAGCCAAAGCCGTCAAGCAATCCCGGGTCAGTTCTGCCCGGTTACACACCGGCATGACGATCGAGCAGACACGGGTTTGCTCGCTCCGTACATGTCTCAGTTCCTCGAGACGCTGCTGCTGCGCCCTCAGTACTCCGTTGATCCGTTCCGCATGAGGTCGATACTTACGGTAGATGATCTCAGTTGTGCGCCAGTAGGTCTCCTGCGTCGCACTGGTCATGGAGGAGCCATCGGTACGCCAGCTGAACTCGGCGGTGGTGCATGGCATGTGTTTGAACGGAAATACCGTCGCCATGCGAATCCACAGGTCCCAATCCTCATGCGCGTACAGCGATTCGTCGAACCGACCAACTTGTTCAAGACAATCCCTCTGGTGCATCATGCACAGGACGGGGAAATAGTTGGAGACCAACAAATGTGCCGCATTGAAGTCGTACGAATACGGTACGTCCCGACCTATTTCAATGTGACGATTGTCTACCACCTGTTCGTGGACCCGCCAGGCATCGGTATATGCGACCTTGTATTCCCCCTGGTCCAAAACGGACACCAGCGTTTCCAAATGGTTCGGCAAATATCGGTCGTCGTCGTCGAGATACGCAATGTAGGTACCGGATGCCGCCGTCAATCCGGTATTGCGCGAGGCGGCGAGGCCACGATTGCGATCATGCTGAATGTACATGATGCGCCCGTCATTGAGCGCCGCCACGGTCGCGCCAACATCGGTCCCTCCATCGTTGACCACCACGATTTCAAAGTCCTGACATGTCTGTCGGAGAACGCTTTGGAGGGCCTCTGTCAAACGGTCAGGCCGATTGTACGTCGGGAGAATGACCGAGACTTTCGGCCGGCGCCTGAAGGTAGCCGGTTGCTTACACCCCACTCGCTGACAAGCCCAGACCTGGTAGATCGGCAACAGCTGCATAGATGCGAACTCGGCCGGAGTCGGTGCCGGCACATACCGCAGCCCAGGCACTTCGACATACACCCGTTCCAAACCAAGCTCGGCAAATCCTTGTCGGCGAAATAGCTTCCGTAGGTCTCCTTCCGTCACCCAGTCTTCTACCGGCTGATTCGGCGGTGCAATGGTTTTCCACTGCTCCCACATTTCACCGCGCGGTGTAGTCAGGACCACATATCCTTCCGATGTCAACAGCGCAGCGAGCTGGGCCAGAAAGAGATCTTTCTCTCCGTGAGGAACATGTTCAAGCACTTCCGAGCATACGACGACGTCGTAGGGGGCAAAGTCCGGACGGGCTAAGACCTGGTCAGCCGTGCCAGCTTCAAACCGCAGGTGGGGGAACAATCGCCGCGCATGCGCCACTACCTCGCTCACCGGTTCAACCCCTTCGCAGCTTCCGTACATAGATACGAGATTCGTGAGCCACCCGCGTCCACACCCGACATCCAGGATACGCAATACCTTATTGGGATTGTGCTGACGAACCCGTCGAAGGATGCATTCCAGGAACGACGCGATTTTGCTCCAACGTGCGGCCTCGTCGGCATTCGGATAGGGAGTCGACCAGATCGGTGCGTTGACAAAGAGATTCACATAAAAACGATCGGAATCCATCGATCCCTCCGATGTGGTGTGAGGAGGCCGCGTTACGGCCGATGCAATCGCTGTGTGACTCGCGTCCTCGCTGGCGGTAAGGTCCCGCAGCGCTCTATGCCTGCGTAAGTTCCGCATACCCTGCTTCACTCCATCGGGTGTCACAAACGATGCGGTGAGCTGCCCGGTTGTCAGTAGCTCGAGCCAACCTCGGAGCACATGTGACCAATCATAGGAGGCCGCCCAATGCGCTCGACCGAGCTCACCCAATTGCCGCCGCAGGTCCCCATCCTCCTTCAGGCGCATAATGACTTCGTGGAAACTGCTGAGCGTGGCAACCAGCCCACCTGCCTGTTCGTGAACCGTCCCGCAGCCGGGTGTGGCCAGCCATGGAAGGCCGCAGCTCATTGCTTCCAACACGACTAAGGGCGATGCTTCGCTGTGGGATGCCAGGACCAAGACATCGGCGGCCCGCATCGCGGCGGCAGTCCCTTCGGCATCAAGTCCTGGAACATAGAGCACGTCCGGCCTTCCGGCCAACGCCATCTGAACCTGACTGACATATTCTGCATCTTCAGTTGGTCTGCCGATCATCACCAACTGAGCATCTGATGGCAGCCTGTTCAACTCGTTTAGCAAACCCAGATGGTTCTTCACCGGATACAAGTTCGCCACGTGTAAGAGGAGAAATCGGTCTCGGGGTATGCCATGATCCCGTCTAAAATCTCCACGAGGAGAGATTGAGTTGCTTCCATTCGGGATATACACGGAACGCATTCTCTCCTTGCGCAAGAAACGGGCATCGACACCATCTTCCGACAGTGCCACCACAGCCTGTGCCTGTTGCGCAAGCTGAAGGAACCTGGGATATACGAATTGATTGCGAACCAAGTCGTCGAGGATTTCCTCGTTCATCGTTGGTTGGATGAAGAGCCTGGTCTTGGCGGGTAGCGAGTCCATCAACGCACCGTAGAACAGCATGTTCAGCGGAGCCCCTAGTAACAGGCAGGCAGAGTACCGGCCGGTCTGTAACAATTTCCTGACTTGGAGAATGCAAGTCGGCGTTCCATTGTCGACCTGATCGAAACGTGCCACCGTAATGATGCGGATGCCGCGATGCTCTTCTCGATCCCGTCCATCGACCGGATAGGTTGCAACGTCCACATGAGATCCATGCGCCAAGAGGCCAAGACCTAACTGTTCAGCAACCCGCTCAACCCCACCGATGGATGGCCAAAAGAACGGCGTCACGATTAAGACCGCGTTTTGTGGACCAGCGGCGCGGGACAGAGATGCCCCGACTGTTTCGGAGCATGAGGGTTCCAGAAGCGGTGTGCATGTCGTTTTCCACACTACCTGTTCAAGTGGAATGGGTTTGTTGCCGACGAGCTTGCCTGATACAGCCGGTTCATACGGCTGTGTGAAGGGCGCCATGGTGGTGAACAACCGCTTGAATACGTCCACTTCACGCAGATTGTACTGCGTGGCGTCCTTCTCACGGTCGCCGGCGTATGGGGCATGCACGATGCCGTGAACTCCACCCAGCAACGCGAACAGTTGCAGGAGATCGCCGGTCTCGCGAAACCGCTCAGCCTTTTTACAAATATCGGCCGTTAGAACATTCCACTGCTGAATATCTTTCTCATACATCGTCTTATAGCGACGGTAAATTGTTTCCAACGTATAGAACGTTCCATGACGTCCCTTTACGTCTGGATGCAGAATCCACTTGATGCCGTGGCGCTCCATCTGCTCAAGCAGATCCATCTCGCTGGCCTTACGGTCCCGGAAAGACAATCCTTTCAAGAGAGCCGTCCGGTAGATCTTGACCCCTTGGATATTGATTCCCCGATCTTCGTCATAGAGATGGAAACAGATCATGCCGACATCATCTGGAGCCTTCTGCATAGCTGCTTCCATCGAGGCAACCGCATCCGGTTGTAACACCATGTCTTCATCGACCTGGATAAAGAACTCTGTCGTGCAATCCGTGATCATCTTCTGCGCCGCCGCACTGAACGGGCTTACGTTGCGGATGATATCCAGGCGAAACTCCGTCCCGCGCTGTGCTTCGAGCGCCGCCTTGCACGCCGGAAAGACTGGATCGTCCACCGTAAGGACGAAGACTGTTGTTCTCTGATCATGCTCCGCCGACTGAGGAATCGGGAGTACTTCCAATGAGTGTTGTATGCCGTAGTCCGGACGCACGCCTGATTCGATCCAACGCAGAGTATCTGCCAGCCGTCTTTCGCTCGTATGATAACGCCGCATCTTTCGTTGAGCGTTCACCGCAATGCGGTGGGCCAAGTCGCGATCGCGCAGTACCCTCTCAAGACCGGCATGGAGCGATTCTGGATCATCCGGCGCAAAGCACAGAACCTCCTCGCCTTCGGCAAACAACGAGTTATTGAACGGATGATCCGGCACCTGATAGGTGAGCACAGGACGACCGGCGGCCATCCCCTCGTACACACGACCGCCATAGAACTTTGCCAAACTTGGCAAATTCACAATAGCGGCCCACTGCTGAAGCTGCGCCATCCACTCTCGAAATTCACCTTCGCGCACCTCCTGCAGCATGGTGACATAGTCTGTGATCTGGTGTGCCGGCATGGCCGCAGGGGAGGACCAGCGTCTGATTGCCGAAGCTTGCAGCTGGTCGAACCAGGTCTGATAACGAGTCGATGGCGCGCCGGACCCCACAAACGTCATGTGTGCCTGCAACCGTGCGTTTTCTACCCAGGCCCGTCGAGGGCCGTATGGATGGCCATGGAACACACCAGTTGAAAAGCGCGGCTCGGACGTACTCGGAACGATGAATCGTTCAGGCACCATCGTCGGCCACCATAACGACTGAACGCCAGCGCGCTGCGCCAAGGGTTCGACGTCCCGTTCGTCCGGTACCAGCACATGTGTGAAAACGCTGGCCTGCTCCGCTACTGTCTGCATTCTGCCACGAAGATGTCCCGCCCAGTCATAATCGGCTTCATCATACGTCAGCGACTCCATCACGATCCCAACACGGACCGGCGCCAGACCGGAGATCCACTCAAGTATAGATACAGTCAAGGGCGCATGGACGAGCCAAACCCACACTTGGTCGAATCGTTGGCCGTCGACCGCAGCCCGACTTTGTTCGAGCCATCGATCCGGCGACAACGACGCATTTGCGAACAATGGTAACGCGGTGCAGGTCGCACCGGCGGCACGCAAACCTTCACCGACACCGAAACAGGCAGGATAAGTCCAAGCTCTCGCCTGAGCCCAGGTCGGAAACTCCAACTGCAGCAACAACACCTTTGGTGCGGTACGACGATTCATCCGCGTTAGTCCTGCCTGCGCTCAGCCGTTCGGCCTGGCTGGCGATCCATAGTGGCCGGCTGGAGCGACAAGGTCCCTCTCCGGAGATTCGATCTGTAAGAGGTCCGGTGAACTGGTCATCGGTGCCTGATCAGCCATCATCGCCACCGGCATATCCTGAACACTCCCGAAACCACCATCACCGAGACTGACCAATTGCTCACTCTGCCGTTGACCGGACGGCGCGAACAGCTTCTTCGACAGAAGCCGTGCGACTCGTATCAACATAAGCGATCCCCCGATCGCACCATGCTTTTGGAGCATAGGAATCCAGCGCCAGGGGGCGCTGTAGATGCTGACGAAACCTTCGTTTTGCAGATCGATTAAATCTTGAGGTGTCAGATCGCCGACGGCCGTGACGGCGGACCCATAGCGTCGATACTCTGAAAAGTCCTTCGTCATCAACTTCACACCTTTATCCCCTTTTACCGCCAATTCGTGAAACTCTGTTCCTGGATACGGCACGGCAATGGCAAAGTTTGCCTGTTTGACTTCCCGCGCATTGCGTAGAAACCGCAGCGTCGCTCGAACCGTATCCCTCGTCTCGCCAGGCAGCCCGATCATCACGCTGTTCAAGGCTTCAACACCGTACTTATTACAGATACCATTGGCCCTGACGTAGTGCTCTAATGGCACCTGCTTCTTCATGGTTCGCCGGATCTCAGGATCTACCGTTTCCAACCCAAAGGACAATCGAATTAAGCCGCTCTGCACCAGACGCGCCATAACCTCGTCCTCAACGAGATTCGCCCGGGTGCTGCCTTCAAACGTGATCTTCAATCCTTCCTGGTCGATGAGGTCACAGATTTCCAGAATATGGTCCTTCCACAATGTCATCACGTCATCGACAATATAGAAATGTCTGGTCCCAAACCGCTCAACCACCTGCTTTATTTCATCGACCACCGAACGCGGTGACCGCACTCTCATTTGGGTTGTCTTCAAGGCCTCGGATGCACAGAAAATGCATTTCCAGGGGCAGCCTCGCATCGTCTGAATCGACGTGAACGGCAGTCGACCACGAAGTGTGCCTAGCTTGTACAACGGCATGTTCAGGCGATGTCTGGCGGGAGCCGGCAGTACATCCAGATTGGTAATATCCGCTGGCTGTCCCGTCGAAACTACCCGACCTTGATCTCGATAAATGATCCCGGCTACGGATGAGAGATCTTGCTTCTTCTCATACCGGCTGAGAAACTCCGGCCATGACTGTTCGGCTTCTCCAATAAACGCATAGTCAAATGCGGCAAGCAGCGCCTGTTCCTTCATGATGGTGATGTGAGGACCACCCACGGCAATTGGAATGTGCGGGGCGATGCGTTTGATCCCTTCCGCAACTGCCTTACTGATATGGAAAAATGGACTTGTCGCAGTCAATCCGATCATGTCTGGTTTGAGCGCCACCGCCCGTTGAGCCATGTCCTCTAGTGTGATCTGCTCGGCTTCACCGTCCATGATGGTCACCTCGTGACCATGCCGTTCGGAGATCGCAGCCAGCAGAGCCAGATTCAGCGGAGGCCAGGTCGAGTTCCGTCTCGCAAAATGACCAAACAGGCCGTAGGATCCTGTCCAGCTTGGATAGAGGAAAAGCACCTTCATCTCATACCTCCGATCCGTCCCGCTCGAATGATCACAAACTCCATCCTCACGGCTGCATCGACTTCACAACATCTGGATACTCTGGACACATCCATCCTTCCACCGGCTCGACCACCATGTTGTCCCTGAACTCCTCGCGCGAGAGGTAGGGGTACATGTCTTCGATCGGCGTCTTCCATCCGAAGATTCTCGGTTCGTAGGTATGGTACTCATCCATATCTATGTCACAGACCACCGGTCCGTCGTACTGCAGCACTTCATCGATCTTGGCGTCCATCTCAGCATGGTTACCGATCGCCACTGTTTTGATGCCATACGCCTCTGCCAATTTAAGAAAGTCCGGCGGACGATACCCCTTCGGACCGCAAGCCTCAGCACGCCCCTGGAAGTTGGTCTCCTGATACGCTTTGGTGATCCCGTAAATATGGTTGTTCAAAATGAACGTTTTGACCTTCACACCATAGTTGAGGAACGTCTGCAACTCTTGCAGGTTCATATTGAAACCGCCGTCACCGATCGTGCAGACCACCTGGCGGGTTGGATCCGCGAACCAGGCCCCCATGGCTCCGGCAAAGGAAAAACCCATCGGCGAATTACCATTGTTCGTCAGGTTGCGCTGTCCGTACTTGGTCTCGAATGCATGGTTGCTGACGACGATGTTGCCGCCGCAATCACCGACCAGGACGTCGGTCGCACCCATCTTCTCGGACAGGCGGCGCATGAAGGCATAGGGGTGGACCTTTTCTTTCTGCTTGAAGAAGTCGGAGCGCACGGGATCGTACTTCCGCTTCCATTCCATCACCCGTTCGGTCCAGCTCGCACGGTGAGGAATCGCTTTCGGATTCTTGTCCAGCGCGACCAGCAGCCGCCGCACGAACGCCTTGGCGTCGCAGAGGATGTTGACGTCGAACGGCACTTGCTGGAACTTCCGCTGCACCATAGCCGGATCGATTTCGACCAAGTATTTTCTGGCCTGCCTGGCAAAACTCTGCACATTGCCTCCCGTGATGCGTCCGGAAATCCGGCTGCCGATCGAGATCAGGAGATCGCTGTTCTGAATGCCGAAGTTCCGCCCAGCACCTCCGTAAGTCCCGATACGCCCGCCATAGAACTCATAGTCGGACGTAATAACGTCCAACGCGTTCCAGGTCGGGAAGCAAGGAATCTTCAACCGACGTCCCAGCTCACGAACGTCGTCCTGCGCGTCAGCCAGCCGGACGCCCCCGCCTACGAGGATAACCGGCCGTTCCGCCCATCGGAGATCATCCAGCAACTTGTGGATCTGCCGGTCCACCACATCCAGGTCGTAGCCGGCGACGGCTGGCGGCTCGAACCCAACCAATTGCTTCACATCAATCTTGGCTTTTTGAATATCGAGCGGAATATCGAGTAAGACTGGCCCGGGGCGCCCGCTTTGGCAGAGCCACAACGCCTTTTCCACTTCGTAGCGGACGTCCTCCGCCTTCACGAGCATCTTGGCGTACTTCGTCACCGGCGCTGCCATTGCAACGATGTCCGTTTCTTGAAATCCGACCTGCCGAATCGAAGGATCAGGCCGCAGAAACCTCGAGTTGATCTGACCGGTCAAAAACACACAAGGAATCGAGTCATAGAAACAATTCCCCATCGATGTGAGAAGATTCATGCCACCTGGTCCGCTCGTCGCGATCGCCACACCGGGAATGCCTTTGACCTTGGCATACCCTTCCGCGGCGAATCCGCCGGCCTGTTCGTGCATGACCGTCACATACTCCGTGGCTGCCGTCCTGGTGAACGCATCGATCAAGTCGCCGTTGGCCGCGCCATAGACGACGAATATCTTGTCGATGCCTCGTTCTGCGAGCGTATTGATAATGTAGTCCGCCACTTTGATCATAGGACTCCTTCGCGGCTTTGGTCAGACCGCCGGTATGGCCGTGGCGTCGTGATGACGCCGTTGGACGTGATGAGAACACATCTCCATGACATGATCAGCCACATGCGGGCCAAAAGTCCGGTGCAGCAACCCGAGATACGACGGGTGCTGGAAATACTCCAGAAATGCTCGATCACGAAAATCCAATACGTCGGTGGCCGACAACTGTTCAGTCGGTAGGGGCAGCGCCTCATAGGCATGCTGTGAATACCCGATCCACCCTGGTCCTCCTGAATCATCAGGCAGCGGCCACCCCTTGTCTCTTGCCAGGGCATATAAGGGTGATCCCGGATAGGCCATTGCACAGTAGAAATTGGCCCACTCCGTGTTCAGTTCGAGCGCCAAATCCAGTGTCGTCCGCATGCTGGCCAGCGTGTCGTCAGGCAACCCAAAAATGTAATTGGCCGCGACATAAATACCATGCGACCGAATGCGCTCTACCGTTGCGACGATCTCCCGGTCTCCGAACCGCCCTTTCTCTACGCCGTCGCGGACATGTTGGCTGCCGGACTCGATACCCAGCCCCAGCCAGTTGAACCCAGCCGCCTTCAGTTTTTCGAGGACCTGGTCTTGTACGGTATCCACACGAGCATAGGCCCAAATATTAAGGTGGTAGCCTCGCTCAATGATCCGGTCGCAAATACCCAGCACATGCCGCCGGTTCAACACAAACATCTCGTCCGGAATCTTGATGTTGGTGACGCCATAGTCTAGGACCAGCCGATCAATCAGACGAATGACATGATCGGGACTCCAGGTACGAAGCATCGGCGTGTCAAACGGCGCATTGATGCAACAAAACGAACATTTAAATGGGCATCCCAGGCTCGTTTGTAACGAAGCGTAGGGGCTGCGCGCCTCGAGACGGTCGAAGCAGTGCCAATTGTGGGCACGATAGCGACTCATCTCGAGCAACTCCCAGCCTTGCCCCGACAACTCCCGGTCCAGATCGGCAATCAGCGGCGCAGGTGGATTCGAGTGGATCTGACTCTGCTCCTGATACCACAAGCCCGGCACGTCCTTGAGCGATCCCACACCATCCCGCAGTAGTCGCAGAAGGCCCAGCACAGTGTACGGTCCTTCTCCCTGACACACGTAGGTATAGGGCTCTTCCAGCAGTGTTCGTCTGGGCAACGCCGACGGATGCGTCCCCATCACCAGCGTCGGAACATCTGACAAAGCCCGCAGCTCTTCGCAAACGCGCCGCCCAGCCGGCATGCATTGCGTTGAAGCAGAGGGTTGCTGTCCATAAATGACGAACACCACCAAGCGGGGATCGGCCTGTGCAATGGCATGGGCGGTTTGCACATGGGTAAATCCTTTCGCCTCCGCATCTAGAATCCCGACGTCATACCCACGATCCCGAATGAAGGATGCCATCATTCCTGCCCATACAGGGGGCTCAATCGCAGCCAAATCGCGACTGAGACTCTGATAAACCTGCACACGGCTTGGTGGCGTCACAAACAGGACATCACTACGCTGCGACATGCATGCCTCCAACATCATGGGCCAATGCCACGACACGTCGAACACCTTCCATGACATCCTGCTCTTGTCCGCAGGTGGCGATCCGGATAAAGGTGGAGCAGTCGGCGCCAAAACTTCGTCCCGGTGTCACCGCGGTATGTCGTTCTTCCAGCAGCTGTTTACAGAACGTCATATCGTCCAGGCCCGTCCCACCGATATCGACAAACAAGTAGAAGCCTGATTCCGGCGAGGCCGTGCGCAAAATTCCCGAGCCGTTGACCGAAGCGGCACACGTGCTTGCCACGCGGTTACAATGTGCCTTGACCTGCGCAACGTATTGATCGAGTATCGGAAGACCCGCAAGACATCCCAATTGCGTGAACGCCGGCAGACAGGAGATTAGCGTGGATGATGAGAGTGCCAGCTTCTCTGCAACTGAAGGATGTGCGATCGCATAGCCGATACGGTATCCAGGAATCGAACACAGTTTCGAAAAAGATGACATCACGACCAACTGAGGCATGTCACATGAAGCTAAACTGAAGAATGGCCAGCTGAAAGACAACTCGCCGTAGGTTTCGTCGCTCAACAGCCAAATACTCTCCTGGTCACACCGTTGCGCCAGCAGTTCCAGCATTGCCCTGGTATAGACGGCACCTGTTGGATTGTTGGCGGAATTGACAATGATGGCTTTAGGAGATGCAGAGATGGCTGCTTCAATATGTGCCTCAGACAGATGAAACCCGTTGTCTTGCGCCAACGAAACTGATCTCACGTCAAGACCTATGTGCGCCGTCGCCGCCCAATACGATGGAAATGCCGGAGTGAAGAGCACAACTCTGTCGCCGGGATTGCACGTGAGGTCCAGAAACTGGCTGATCAGCAGGTTCGCCGGGCTGATCACGACATGACTGTCGTCGAGGATTCGTCCTGTTCTCAAAGCGTACCGAGCAGCCAGAGCGGTCCGT
This sequence comes from Nitrospira sp., assembly GCA_019636945.1. GTDB lineage: Bacteria > Nitrospirota > Nitrospiria > Nitrospirales > Nitrospiraceae > Nitrospira_D. The sequence goes on from JAHBWO010000001.1 coordinate 11,977, forward strand.
AATTCTCGAAGGCCTCCCATCGGGGTATACCCAAGTTGCCTCCCCCGGACGGCCTCCACGGTCGCCTCGATAATTTCAGTGGGAGGTGCCATACGCGGGTTGCCCAGCTCAAGGTGATAGACATATTGCCCGTCCAGCTCCAGGCTCTGGGCTCGATCCAACACCTTGAACATCTCCTGGCCGATGAGCCGATCTCCTCGAGAAGAAAACGGCAATGTCGTCAATGCATGAGAATAGGTCATCGCAATCCTCTGCGGCTCACAAACTCTTCCATCCGCCAGTTTCTGACGGCGATCATGACAGGACTCCTCCCCGCCACTCATGCCGAGAGCTTGCGAACTCTGCCAGCCGCTCCGGGGTGCCGATATCGTATAGCGCAACGGCGCTGACAAATCCGTACACGCCGCGAGGCAGCAACGCCGGGAGCACGTCCCTTTCAATGGATGAGAGGCGATGATCCGGAATCTCCTTCAGCACATCCCTCCTGAACACATACAGACCGGCATTGTGATATTGCGGCACCGTACCGGGTTGTTTCTCGGTGAACGCCGTGACTTGTGCGTGTGAATTGACCGTCACAAAACCAACGTCACTCCGTGCTCCTGCTGAGGCTAGTGCGATGGTTGCCCGTCCTTGCTTGGCAGCATGAAATTCGAGCAGCTGGTTCGGATCAATTTCGATCAACGAATCACCGTTGACAACCATGAAAGGATCGCTCTGGATCAGGGCGGCCGCATGCTTGACAGCGCCCGCCGTTCCCATCGGGAAAGGCTCATGCGAAATCACTACTTCATAGGGATGCCGTATACCGGCGTATCGCTGGGCGATATGCCCACCTAGGTATCCAGTACACAGAATAATACGTGTCATTCCGTGAACGACAAAGTGCTCAAGAATGAAATCGAGAAAAGGTCGGTCATGAATTAGGGCCATTGCTTTCGGCCGGTCGCTCACCGCCGGACGCAGCCTTGTGCCAAGCCCACCACACAGAACGACGAGATCACAACCGCCGGCACCTATGGTCATGCCGCTTTCTCCAACGGGAATGCGTTCCGACCAGCGGCGGACGCCTGCTCATCCGTCCATCCAAAGTCCCGCACTATCGGTGTTTCCTGTTGATAGAATACGATCTGGCTGCCAAGCCCTTCGAATCGGAAGGGAACCCGAAGAAGCCCAGGCAAGGCAGCATGGATTCTTTGATGCACCTCCGGTTTGGCGAAGAACAGCATAAATCCACCACCCCCTGCACCAAGCAGTTTGCCGCCAAGCGCTCCCGCTCTCCTTGCTGCATCGTAGATGTCGTCGATCATCGGCGTGGTGATCTGGGACGTCAGACCTCGCTTGACCATCCAAGCCTCATGCAGCAACTCACCGAACTCACCGAGATCGCGATCTCCAACCATGATCGAGATACCCTCTTGAACCATCTGTAACATGGCGAAGAGTTCGACACGCCGCTGCTTTGTTTTTTCAATTTGCTCCTTCGCGATTTCGGATGCCGTGCGTGAAAATCCTGTAAAATAGAGCAATAGATGATCCTGAAAATCGGTCAGTCTCTCCGGTTTCATCACGAGCGATGTGTATCCGATGTCACCGTTCGATGAAAAATTAACGCGGCACAACCCGCCGTGCGCCGCCAACACCTGATCCTGGCAGCCGACGGACTCCTGCAAGACGTTCTGTTCGATGTGAATCGCTGTCTGAGCCAATTCTGCTTTGCTCGGCATGGTGTGTTGCAAGGCGTACAAGGAATGCAATAGGCCGACGGTGAACGAAGAACTCGATCCCAATCCGGTGCGCGCAGGCAAATCACCATCGTGGTGAATTTCAAGACCATCGGTTATGCCCATATGCTGGAGTACACCACGGACCGCAGGATGTTTGATCTCATTATTCGATTTGGCTTGCTCGATACGTGAGTAGGCAATGCGTGTCCTGTGTTCAAAGAACGGCGGCAGATACCGGCAGGAGATGTAACAATACTTGTCGATGGTCGTTGCCAACACAGCGCCCCCATGTTCCCGAAACCACACCGGATAGTCGGTGCCACCACCGAAAAATGAGATGCGGAAGGGTGTGCGGCTGATGATCATCGTACGACTCCCCTCTGTGCGATCGTGCTGGCCTTACACATTGCCGTATCCGGTTCCGCCGATGACGGTGTAGCACTTAGTCAGCTCCCGGATGCCACGTGCGAGCGACCAATCGGGTGTGAAGCCTGTGGCGAGTATCCGTTTGTTGGAGACGATGTAATCCCGCTTGTCCGGATCTTCCCCGATCGGGGCCTCCGAATAGACGAACTGCGGCACCTGCCGTTTGATTTCAGCGCACAGTTCCAACTTTGACAAGTTGGCATCGTCCAGCCCAACATTGTATGGGGAGTCCTTCATGGAGTCGAAATGCTCGATCGCATGGAGGAAAGCCTTGGTCACGTCTCGAACATGAATATAGTTGCGCTTACAGTGGCCTTCGAAGACTGTGACGGCTCGATCATGGACCGCCCGCCAGACAAAATCGTTCACGAGGAGGTCCATTCGCATCCGGGGCGAAGCACCGAAGACCGTCGCAAGCCGAAGCGTGATGGCATTGCCCCGATCGAGTACGACCCGTTCGGCTTTTACTTTGGTCTCACCGTAGAGACTAATGGGACGGAGCGGCGACTCTTCGGTGCAGGGAATTCCAGGTTGACCGATCCCATATCCACTGTTGGTGACAGGAAAGATGATGCGCTGAGTCGGCGAAGAGAGCTTACACAGCATGTGAACCGCATCCAAATTAATCGAATAGGCACCGATTCGGTCCCGATTGCACAGCGGTGCACCCACTAACGCCGCCAACGGAATGAGGATATCGCCGTCACGAATCACATCCGTCATGAGTCGTTCATCCCGACAATCACCGCGGATCACGCTAAACCTGTCGTCACTGCAACAATCCAGGAGGCTATTCTGTCGGTACATGAAATTGTCGATGACCGTGACCCTATACCCGCGATTGAGTAAGTGGCGAGACAGCACGGATCCGATGTAGCCTGCTCCGCCCGTGATCACGACATGTTCTTGCAATGTCATCATGTTCCTGTTGACTCCTTACGAATGACCGCACAACGAGGACTCAAGATGACGCTGGGATCGTCCGACCTGTCGGCTGAAAAACCATCGCACGGTCTCTGTGAGCCCATCAGTGAGACTGGTGAATCGGTTGCCTGGAAATCGTGCTTCGAAGGTAGTACTCCGCAAGCGCTTTACGAGCATCCCTTCCGGCTTGGTGGCGTCGAAGACAATAGGACCGTGATAGTCCATGACCTGGCCGATCGTACGGGCGAGGTGAGCGATCGAAATTCCTTCGTCCGGAGTCACAATGGTCGTACCTGATCCCCAGGCACCCGCTAGGGCTCCAAGAGCTAAACGCGCCACATCATCGACGTACACAAATTGACGAACGGCCCGTCCAGTACCCCAGACCGTAAAGACAGCGCCGTTCGTCTGGGCGTCATGACAACGGCGGATCAGCGCGCCCACCACATGCCCCGATTCCAGGTCGAAAGAGTCATGCGGCCCGTACATGGTCACGGGTGTGAGGCTGTTCCACGCAAGTCCCGCCTCCGTGGCCGCGAGTCTGACCTGAAGGTCGAGCATGCGCTTCGCATAGGCGTAGCCGGCGTTTCCGTCATAGGGCGATGCACTCAGCAAGTCGGTTTCCGTGGTTTGGCGATCCGCATAAAAGGGAAACGCGCAACTGGATAACATCGTTGTGAGACGCGGGATGCGCAGCTGCCGTGCGGCCGACAAGACAGCCGTGTTGATCAGTATGTTCTCTTCGAGAAACCGCGCATTGTCGACGGCATTGGCTTTGACCCCTCCGACCACGCCGGCCAAATGCAAGATCTGGCCGGGCTGAATAGATTGCAACAGCCGCTCGGCGACGCTTCGATCGCGAAGATCTCCGTCCCGCCTGGACAGGTAGACCGCATCAGGTCTCAGACGGCGCACGGCCTGCCCTAACAACCCCGATCCGCCGGTGACAAGTAAGGGAGCTGTCACGCTGCCTCCAGAACGATAGTGGAAATCGTCGCAATGTCCTCTTCGCTCAGGCTTGGGTGATTCGGTAGAAAGAACCCACAGTGATGAATCCGATCGGCGACCGGGAAACTGGCTGCCCCATAGCGGTTCATCCAGAACGGATGCAGACCAAGATTGCCGGCTGAGAAAATGCGTGTCTCCACACCACGGGCAGAGAGGGCTTGGACGATGCGCTGCCGTTGTTGACGAGACTCCGCCAAGAGTCCGACAGAAATGCTGGCTACTTCACTATCTGCCGGATGACGTTGAACGTAGAAACTTCCACTCAAGCGAGCCAAATAGCGAGCATGGTTCTGCCGGCGCTGCTCCGTCATCCAATCCAGCTTTTCCAGTTGCCCGATCCCGATGAACGCGTTCAAGTCTGTCGACCGGAGGTTGAAGCCGGGCTCATAAAACACAAAGGGTGAATGAAAGTCATCGATACCGTATCGCGTTACAAGCGAGTGATGTGTCGCTCTGTCCAAGTCCTTGCTCCAGCCGTGGCTTCTGAGCATGAGCAGTAGATCTCTCATCTTGGGATCATCGGTAGAGACCATGCCGCCCTCGATCGTCGACATTTGATGGCCGAAGTAAAATGAGAAACTGCCCATATCACCAAATGAGCCGACTCTCCGCCCCTCGTAGGTCGCTCCGATTGCCGCACACGCGTCTTCGAGAAGCACGAACTCATAGCGAGCCTTCAATGCCATCAGTTCCCGCATTTTGTGAGGGACACCAAGCACTTGGACGAGCATGACGGTCTGAGCGTGATGCTGTTTTAGCAGCGTTTCGAGATGATCTAAGTCGAGACCGAACGTCTCCGAATCGGCCTCACACATAATGGGCTCAAAACCGAATTGGATCGCCGGCGCAATCGATGTGACCCAGCCCACGCTGGGAACGATCACTTTCTTGTTACGCAACCGCCCTGAGGCCAGGAGCGCGTAGTACATCAAGAGATTGGCGGACGACCCAGAGTTGCAGAATATGGAGTGCGAGGAATTCAACCAGTTTGACCAACGCGACTCAAAGTCGCACGTAACAGTCCCCTTCGTTAATCGTGGATAGGTACGAAGCCACTCGATCAGGCGATCAGTGTCGTGACGGTCGATTGTGTCGTACGCCAAACACCATCGAGGATTGAGCTCGTGTTGCGTCGTAGGTGGACCGTTCATGATGCTCTCTTCCTTGAGATCAGATCTGCGCAGAAACGTACTTCAAGACACATGCCAGACAGATGGCTGGACTATGGCGTCTAGACGAGGGTTTTTTGATTTAGAAGACGAATAGGTCGGCAGTATTTGCCGGTCTGAAGGGAAAACAATTCCTTAGGAAGGCTGAAGGGTTTCTACTGTCAAGACAATGACAGCACCATCGTTTTCTGTGTCGCCCACTGCTCGATCGCACTCTTGACCGACCCTCCCCAACCTCGATACTCGATATATTCCATTTCGTTGAACCGAAACTCAATCCCAATCGTTTCACTACCATGTCGTACATCGACGTTTTTTACGACTCCTGTCAAATTGGTAATGTGTCCGAGTCCAGGAAGTTCGAACTCCAGACGAACTGCCGATCCTGACCGCAACCACGCCGGTCTTCGAACCAACGTCACACTGCAGCCTCCCCCGCTGAGATCTTTCAGTAAACCGCCAAAATAGCTGTTCCCAGGTAATACGGAAGAAGAACCGCTCGCCGTGTCCGCTTGCATCAAAAGAATCGGTTCGTTGGCGGAGGCTCTGAGATGCTTACGCAGGTGCATTTCCTCTACGTTCTTCGGGTAGGCCACGAAGAGTAACGGCACCGGCGAGGTAATCAGATCGCGAAACTCACTCCGGTACCCGACCAACTTGCCGTCATGAAGATAGCTCACGGTGCATGGAGTCCCGCTCTCAACCCGCTGGTCGTGACTCAGCGGGAGCGGCCATTCACAGACAAGCCACGCGTGATCTTTCCAGCCCAACAGTGTGGAGCCATACATCACTTTCTGCCCATCAAGCGTCAAAGACAGTTTGATGGCCAAGCCCACTGATAAGAACGATGCTGGAGAGGGAGTCGCCTCGACTAAGTCGTTCATCCTGTTCCTTCCTCGTTGAGCAATCGTTACAAACACTCGCTGATGGGCTCTATCGGTCCAGCACAGACTTTTCTTGAGCAACAAGGATACGAGATGGAACATATTGATTCAGAATGAATTCCAACGCGCACCGTCTTGCACACACCGATCAAGTTCACTGTTTCTTTCGCCGATAACGCACGCGAACCAGCTGCAGGATAATAGTCCGTTCGACGACGTCTCCGACCTGGAGTCCACGATCTATGGCTACAAAGCAGATTCCAATCGACCAGCTGATCCTCGGTATGTATCTCGTTGGCATGGACGTTCCTTGGTATCGCACCCCCTTCCTGTCTCATAAATTTCCCATCAAAGACCTAGACACCATTCAACTCATGAAGCGTCATGGAATCAGGATGGTGACGATCGACACCAGTAAAGGGCTTGATCTGCCATCGTGCCCCCCCCCGACCAACCCGGATACCCTCGAGCGCCACGCACAGCCGGAACCCCCTCCGCTTGACTCGGTCGCCTCTGTTGAACCAGCCCCGCCTGCGAACACGACCGCAGCCGGTGGAGTCGCGAGGCATGATGCCGGTCAGCCGCCCTCGGTCATCTATGCCCAAGCGCAGGAAGCGGTGGAGCGCATCTTCACTGATCTTGAACGTGGCATTCCTCCCTCACCCGAAGCCACCAAAGCGATCGTATCGATCGTTCTGGAGCACGTACTCAGCGACCATGCTGCGATGGCCACTCAGCTCGCCATTCAAAAAATCAAGCAGTTTGATCGATCCCTGACGACCCATGCACTGGATACCTGCATCCTGTCGCTCATCGTGGCTCTTGAGAGCGGACTGGATCAACCGACACAGGAACTCGTTGGAATGGGGGCCTTGCTGCACGATACGGGCTATGTGCGACTTCCTCGGAATCTCGTGCGCAAGCGAGATGAGTGCACCGGACAGGACAAGACTCTTCTGGAACAGCACTGCAAACTGGGAGTCGCCGTGCTCGCTGAACAACCGGGGATGCCTGAGGATGTCTTGCGCATCGTCAAGGAGCATCATGAGCGGAGCAATGGAAGCGGCTTTCCTGCCGCCCTCCAGCACGACCAAACTTCGCAGCTCGCACAGATTGTCGGTATCGTCGACTATTACGACGGCATGGTGAGCCGACGTGGTACACGCCCCTCCATGATGCCTCATGACGCCGTTCGACAACTGTTTCTGGCCGGAGAGCGAGGCCAATTCGAGAAAGCTCTCGTGGAACTGATGATTCGAAGCATCGGCGTCTACCCTGTGGGAAGTTTGGTCAGACTCAATACTGGAGAACAAGCGGTGGTCGTGGGAGTCAACCCGCATCAACGACTCAAACCACTCGTCAAAATCACGACCGACCCACAGGGAGGCTCCTACCCCACACCGATCGCGGTGGATCTCGCTGCACCATCTGCAGACCACACGGTACGTTCCGTCCTCCGTGTGCTCGATCCCACTCGTGAACGAGTCAACATCGGTATTCACCTGGATAATTCCGACTTGCGAGCCGCGTAATGCCGCGATCCCAGAAAAAGCATGAACCATCCCGCCGTCGGGCGGCAATCGACTCGTGGCACATTCCCAACATTGCCGACCTACTTGAGGGCCTGCCGATCGGGGCCCTTCTCCTCAACCCGGACCTCACGATTCTCGCCGTCAACCGGGAAGCACGCCGGTTCCTCGGACCACGATCACGGCTTCCGATGAAACAATCTTTTCCCGACTTCTGGTCGACGCTCACGTCGTCCGATGCCGACATGATCACGGCACAACTGACCAGAGTCTTACGAAGCGGTCATCCAATTGCCTCGAGACAACAGCTCCATATGAAACGAACGGGCGCCCTCATTCCAGTCGAATGGACATGCACCCCCAACATGGTCGGTGACGTCACGGTGCTGATGATCTGCGTCCGGGACTTGTCTCAAGAAATGGAGGTCAAACAGGAGCGCGACCGCCTCGCCGCCATTGCGCATGAAAGTCCCTCACCCATGATCGAATTGGACCGACATGGCAGCCTCCTGTATGCCAACCCTGCCATGATCTCGTTGCTCTCTCGATTCGGCTATAGCCTCGAAGGATTTCCCAGTGTGGCACCCACGCAGCTCATGACGATCATCCAGCGATGCCTGTCAACCGGCCAAATCCTGCACGGAGAAGACGTCCGGCTTCCCAAAGCCAGTTTTTCATGGACATTTTGTCCGGTCCTCCCTCACGGAGTCGTCCGTGGGTACGCAACGGATCTGACTACCGTCTACACGACACAACAGGCACTCCAGGAAACCGCCTCTCAACTTAGTGAGAGCAATCAACGCCTCGATCAGGCGCTTGAAAAGGCGACGGAGTCCGCACGCGTGAAGTCCGCATTCTTAGCCACGGTCAGTCATGAACTGCGTACACCCATGAACGGGGTGATCGGCATGACGAGCCTGCTCATGGAGACTCCGTTGACGCCTGAACAACACTCGTACGCTGAGACCATTCGCCAGTGCGGCGAAGCCCTCTTGCAGTTGATCAATGACGTGCTGGAATGCAGCAAAATCGAAGCCGGGAAACTGGAGTTAGAGTGCCTGGAGTTCAATCTGAGAACCACGGTTGAACAGGTGCTCGCACAGTTTGCCGAGCGGGCAGAGACGAAAGGAATCGAACTTACAGGACTGGTACACGCGGCCGTTCCTACAGGGCTAAAAGGAGACCCGGGACGCCTCCGGCAGGTTCTCACCAATCTGGTTGCGAATGCCGTAAAATTTACGGACAAAGGTGATGTGGCGCTCCAAGCGTATCTTGAGGAAGACCTCACGGATACCGCAGTGATCAGATTCGAAGTCACTGACAGCGGAATCGGCATGAGTTCGGCGACACTCGACAAGCTCTTCCGCCCGTTCGTTCAAGCAGACAGCTCGACGACAAGAAAATACGGGGGGACCGGCCTGGGCCTCTCGATTTCAAAGCAGCTGGTGGAGTTGATGGGAGGTCAGATTGGTGTCCGGAGTATCGAAGGTCACGGAAGTACCTTTTGGTGTACGGCACGCTTTCAGAAACAAGCTGGCTCGCCCCGTGCCATTCTTCCATCCGGTGAGCTCGCAGGAAAACGGGTCCTGATTGTCGACGACAATGAATCGAACCGGATGATTCTCCACCATCTTGTTTCCGGATGGGGGATGGTCGACGACCTGGCCGAAGACGCCGAATCCGCTTGGCACCGTATGACAGAGGCCAACCAGAGAGGAACGCCATACGATCTCGCCATTTTGGACGTCGTCATGCCTGGAAAGGACGGCTTACAGCTCGCGCGCGAGTTCAACAGTCATCCAGAGCAGTCTCACACACGCCTTGTGGTCATGACATCCATTCTCCAGCGCGGGCACGCTGAACAGGCCCGATCATCCGGTGCAATGGGCTACCTCCCCAAGCCTGTTCGTCACGACGAGCTACGAGAGTGTCTCAGAACCGTTCTTGGGATGCAGGATGACCAAGAACGGATAACCGAGCAGAGCGGTTCGATTGTCCCACAGCTGGTCACGCGACATACCGTTGCCGAGAACGTTCAACATCAACATGTGCTGGTGGTAGAGGATAATATTGTCAACCAGAAGCTTGCCGTGCGGATGGTCGAGAAGCTTGGTTACCGACCGGATGTCGTCGATAACGGGCAGGAGGCCTTGGCAGCTTTGACCAAAGGGCGATATGCCGCCATCCTGATGGACTGTCAGATGCCCCTCATGGACGGCTTTGAGACGACCCGAATCATTCGTGAACGCGAGGCATCCGCCACGCTGTCGCATTTCGAGTTGCAGCTTTCAGAGTCTGGGCCGGACAAGGTAGGCGGCCAACAGGAACCCTACAGCCCGCCACCTGACACTCGCCGACATATACCGATCATCGCCGTCACCGCCAATGCCATGCAGGGCGATCGTGAACGCTGCTTAGCCGCCGGCATGGACGACTACCTCTCGAAGCCGATCAAGCTCGACGAACTACGGGCCGCACTCGCGCGCTGGACACCCGCCCCACCTGAGAAGGTCCATCCGATCAAGCCGGTACTCCCTCCGGGCACAACCGATCCTGCCCGAGGCATTTTCGATCACGCACAGATGTATCAGAATATTGGGAGTGACACTGAGTTGTTTGGCCAACTCATCCGTCTCTTTTTGGATCGGTATCAAACGATGCTGGCCGACATTCGAACGGCTCTGGCTGATGGCAATTCGTCGGCCGTCGAGCGATCAGCACACACCTTTAAAGGAACTGCAGGAAATCTCTGTGCTTCAGAGGTCGGATTGATCGCCAGTCGTCTCGAGGCAGTCGGCCGCCTTCAAGCGCTTCACGATGCGCCCCCTGTGTACGCACAACTTGAGATCGAAGTCGCGCGACTGGTCCAAGTACTGGAATCCTATCGCAATGGGTACCCTGCCCTCACGAAGGCTGCGGCCTAATCCATGATATTGACGAGCACCGCTTCTGCAAGCACCACGACACACCTACGATAATGTTCGTCGTTTGGTGCGTGGTTTCACGTTGCAAGTTCAACGTTTCAAGCTGTGCACCAATCTCAAACCTGAAGCACAAAACTTGAAACGTATACTTCTTAGGCAGGACACTTTGCGGCAGCCCGTGGCCCTATGGAGAGTGATGGTTGGGAGGACGATCCAGGGAACAGCGCAAACCGAGTAGGATATTCCTCAGAGAGTACCAGCTGTGTACCCAATCTCGTCTTGTGACTCATGACCAGCGGCCCCCGTAGATTTGCCGTAATGTGAGCTGGATCATCGGAGGGAATCGTCAGGATCACGGCCAATGCCAGATCCTCATCTTTCCCGTGATTCATTTCGGCCACAATATCGGCTGGCACAGTGACATGATAGTCAGCATGGAATATGGCTGGATCAAGGATCACGAAGGCCAGCCCAGGTTCATCGATCGACTGGAGCCATTTAAACGGAGCCTCCGTGTCATGATCGAGAATGACGTACCGTTGGGAATCCGGAAATCCCAACAAACCGGCTGGAAATCGGATAATGCTGTCGTCGGCAACATCAAATGACCCAAATCTGGTCGATCTGCACTTCATCTGGACATCCTTATGAGACCATTCCACGTTTTCCGGGAATCAGTCGACGAAACGCATCGAGAGGAACGGCTTGGGTTTTGGCCGCCAATCGATTCTCTTCCTGAATCCGTGTATAGACTTCTTCCCGATGAACTGCGACCGCCGAAGGAGCTTCAATCCCCAAACGAACTTGCCCGCTTTTCAGGCCAAGTACGACGACTCTGATATCAGGGCCGATCGTGACACTTTCTCCGCATCGACGAGTCAGTACCAGCATACCTGCCTTCCTTGGCCAAATAGTTCTGCAGCGTACTATCGGTCACGGCTCCCACAAACTTGAGCAGCCGTCCTAACGCAGGTACTTGAGGAGAGTATTGTCGAAGATCCGACCAAGCGTTGCCCCTGCGGCTTGAATCGCGTACTCTTGCAGCGTCAACTCCGAGATTGTGCGTGCCAGATCAATGTCCTCGAATGACGACAGCGTATTGGTGGCCAGCTCCTTGGCCTCGTCCAAGGCCAAGGACGTCGACTCCAAGCGGTTCGTCAGCGCACCAACGTCTCCCTGTGCGGCCCCGACTTGGCTGATCGCACGGTCCAGACTATCCAAGCTCTCAATGATCCCCGCTTTGAAGTTTCCTCGAAGTGCAGCCAGAAGTTGTTGTACCGTATCAAAGAGGTTCACGTCGGAACCGCTGAAGACTTCATCCCCGCGCACCGTGGTGCCGACAATCTCCCCGTCAGCCACTTCAATCTGTTGGCTGCCTGCATCTCCAGCATAGCGGGTATGTGCGCTCACGTGAAACAGATCTCCTGCAGCCGGTGCAGACGTGCTGTGAGTGATTCGGAATTGGATTCCATCAAATGTAATCGGAGCACCCGCCGTATACGATTGGTTGGCGAGCACCGTTTGGGGAGCCACGGCAAGAGTAAATCGATCGCCGGTGACGGGCCCGCTCCCCTGGGTGTTGGAAAGCACGACACGAACACCCTCGAATTCGATGGCGCCACCGGACACATACACATTGCCGGTTGAAAGCGTTGCACCCGTGGTGGTGTTTCGCACGGAATACTGAGATGCTGACGTAAACTGTATTTCGTACGTGTCGAGTGTAATCTGTTGCGGATCAACGATACCAGCATCGGAAACACCCACCCGTCCGGCATTGGCAGAGTGCGGCGTGACCGGGAGAGGAGTCGAAACATTGACGACATCGAACGTTGTTGCCCCAGTAAATCGAACAATGTAGTTGTCATAGGAGGTCGTACTTGGATTCAGGACTTGTCCCTGAGAAATCAAGCCTCCCCCACTGTTTGTCGAGGCCACGTGAGTCGCCACCGTCGTCGCAAATGTCGCCCCACCGTTCCCGGAACTCCCTCCGTTGAATCCAAGCAGCGTGCGGGCCGCCCCACCGAAGACATCCACCGTTGAGCTTGCGCCCTCAGAATTGGACACAATGACAAGACGCGCATCCTCATACCGGACAGACACGCTCTTATCCGCAGCGGCTAACGTGGTATCGGCATTGATTCGGCTCTGTACTCGCGCAGCTAGTTCAGGACCGGTCAACGTCTCAGTGCCTCCGGTCAAATCAATCGTGCCGGAGGTCACCCCATCCACCGTCACCGTCAGCGTATCTGTCGCCGCATTCGTGAGCGTCACGGGCGTGGACAGCGTCAATCCCGCAGCAAAACCATGACGGCTTGTCCCGCCAAAAACCGCTTGATTCTCATCGTATTCGGCATTGCCTAGTTGAAGGAGGTGTTGGAGCAGCGCCTTGACTTCTTGCCCGCCAGCGGCTCGCTCCGCTGCGCCATTGGTATCAGATGCATACTGAACTGCCAATTGTCTCACGCGTGAGAGGGTCGAAGTCGTGCCCTGCAACGCCGTATCGGCCAGATCCAGTCGGACAGTCGCCGAAGAAATATTTCGAAGATGCTGCTCCAGTCTCGCGAGTGTCGCTTTTTCTCCGACGATCCGATGGAATCGCCCAGGATCATCGGACGGCTGCAACACCTGCTTGCCGGTCGCAAGATGTTCCTGCAATTGCAGCGCTCGTGATCGAGACCGCTGATAACTGTTGACAAGGAATCCAAAGACCTGTTGTTCCGTCACGCGCATGGCGCACTCCTTGGCTTATCGCTTGAGCGAAATCAAGGTCGACATCATTTCATCGGCTGCGACGATCATACGCGAAGCAGCTTCGAACGCTCGTTGAAACTTAAGAAGATTGACTAGCTCTTCATCAAGTGAGACACCAGACACCTGGGAGTGAAAGTTTTGGAGCTGTTCTTGGCGGATTTCCTCTGTATCCAGTCGCTGTGTGGCAACCTGGGATGCGACTCCCAGATCTGCCGTCGTCTTACGATAGGAATCGAGGAGAGTTGCGTTATCGAGACTTGTGATGGTCCTCGATTGCAGGGCAACGAGGTTGAGGCCGTTCTGATTGTTCCCCGGCACACCCGCTCGTGTGGACGAGAGGGCAAGTTTCGAGGGATCGGACAGCGCAACAAGAATGTCTCTCGCCGCATTCTCTCGAGAGTTGAACGCCAAAACATCGTTGGCCGCCGGCACTCCTGATACCGTGACGGCAACACCGTCAACATGAAACGTCTGGGGACCGCTGTAGGTGCCGGAAGCTGCGGTGGCCGTTCCCCCAGAGAGGCCGAGCCCCGCTCTTGCCGTCCCACCGGTGACGTCGACAGCGCTTGCACCGCCGGCTGAATTGGAGCGCAAGACGAACCGGTTCGTCGTACTGTCAAAATTTACCGTGACGCGTTGGCCCGCTGCCGTCAGCGTCGAATCCGCGTTGATTTTGTCCTGCAGCTCAGCCGCCAATGCGCTTCCGGATGTATAGGGAAGACCTGGGGATGCGGCTCCGTTGAGGGTAATGGTCCCTGACGTAGTCCCGTCGATCGACACGACCAGCGTGTCATTGACCCCGGAGACAATGTTCAACGGAGCATCCACTGTCGGCGGAGTAATGGCTGTTCCGGTGTAATTCCCATGAATTCCAGCGCCCGTTGTCGCATCGACAATTGTATAGCTGGTTGTGCCGCTGAACCGAACTTCGTAATCATGAAATGTCAGGTAGCTCGGCGCCGTGATGACTCCGTTGCCGATCGAGCTGGACCCAGTATTTGTCGCAGGCGCGTTTGTCGTGACCGACAATCCCGAGAAGAGATCATTCCCGGTGGAGCCATCCAGGCCATATCCCACGCGGTGGAGTTGGTTCACCTCATTGATCAACGATCCGGCCAGTGCATCGATACCCCGCTGAACCGACGGAATGGATTGGTCTCGAACATTGAGCAGTCCACGAAGACGTCCGGTTGAAATCAAGTCGCTAATGATCGCCGGTTGCGTTCCCCCGATATCGTAGCCGATTTCCAGAAGACCATCGTTGTCCGTCGATTCGACTCCGACCAAGTTGCGAGTCGTCTCCTGATCAACAAGCACAAGACCACGAGCGGTGAAGACCGAGATGGTGCCGTCTGAGCGGTCGAGTGTGAAAACTTCGACTCTTGTCGCCAACTCATTGACGGCAAGATCTCGTTGATCGCGCAAGTCATTGGCATTCTGCCCGCTCACTTCAGCCGACTTTATTTGGGTATTGAACTGTGCAATCTTTGCGGTCAACGTATTGACCTCGTTAATCGTCACCCCGACCTGGACATCGATCGCTCGACGAGTTTCAACCAAGTCCGTATTGATCTGATGAAACGCTCCGGCCAAGGTTGCCGCTCTCCCCAACACCACCGAGCGTGAGGAGACCTGTGAAGGTGTGGTCGTCGCATCCTGCAACGACTTAAACAACTCGTTGAGCTTTCCCGAGAGCCCCTGACCTCGAGCGTCTCCGAAGAGGCTCTCCAGTCGATTTAACTCATCTCGGAGCACGGTGAATTGCCCAAGATCCTCATGAGACTCCATCACCTCGCGGTTCAGAAAGACATCCACGGCTCGCCGGATTTCGGCGATTCTGACACCCGTCCCGACTTGCCCTGGGCTTCCATCGGCCGGCCGTTCTTCGGTCAGGATGACTTGTTGTCTGGAGAAACCCGGAGTATTGACATTACCGATGTTGTGGCCCGTGACGGTGAGTCCCTGTTGTGCGGTAAACAGGGCCGTCTTGGCGATGTCCATTAATGCACTCAGTCCCATTGATCGTCACCCCTGCCGCCTGATGACGGCTGCCGGCACATGGTGCTGCTGTCGGGAGCCCGACTCAGAATAGAGATCTCCTTCTGGCAATGCCTGCCGGTGCGCTTCCAGCGCTCGAACGAGAAACGACTGAACGCTATGGATCAGGACCTGATTGACGGCAATATCCTGTTTGACCGCCCGAACCTTTTCAGCCAGTCGCTCATACTGCTCCAGAATGACCCCAGCCTGTGGGCTTTGAACTCGGTGGAGTATGTCAATCATCGTTCGATTGGCCAGCGGCACCTGATAGGTATGTGCGAGGTCGTCAAGCAGCAGATCGAGCTCGTCTTTCAGACGGTGAAGGGACTCCAGGATCGAGATCCTGGATTGGTTGATCGAAAGGAATTCGTCGAGTGCCATACGCTTGATGGCATCACGTTCCTGAACAATATTCTGCGCGAGGAGATCACAGTGAGCTGATTCACGAGCGAGGATAGAGGGTAACTGCTCGAGAGAGATTGAAGCATTCACGATCGGAACCTGCCCATCCATGGACCAGATCAAGGATCCGTTGCGCTGTCGACTCGACGGAGGTGGATTCTAACTGCTTACAGTACAGCGTCGGTCAGAACCTGTTTGATCAGAGCATCTCCAACTGCACGACCGCTGATATCGTAAGTGCCGCTATCAAGGGCCCGTTTGATGCGGTCGACATGTTCCGCCCGTACAGAATCCGGCTGATTGACCAACTCTCGAATTCGTTGCAGTTCCTTTGCTTGAGCCGAGATCTGAACCTCATCCGTACCAGCCTTAGGCTGAGCCGTTCGTTGTCGAGCTGCTGCGTTCTCAGCTTCATGCACTCCAAGCAACACTTTTGCAAGATGGTCAACTTTCCCATGACCTGAAATCTGCATCGTCCTACTCCTTCCCCAACTCTCCCAACTCCTGTCCTGAACGATCGGTGCCCTTTATCCCTGTCGAGTGACTTATCGGTCACCCACAGGAAAACTTGAGCGTTCTGCGGGGGAGCCTGAAAAATACTTTTCCGCGTGCTCCTGAACCATCCGAGCAATACCGATTCCTCCGGATTCTGCCGCTCGTCGTCCGATTTCCTCATCGTAAAATGAATGGAAATAGGCACCCTGCTTATTGGCAATTGCCCCCTGAGGAACGGTTTCTCTCATAACCTTCAGTAAATGCGAGACAAAATAGGACTCAAACTGCTTCCCTGCCTCGATAAGCTTCTGACGCTCCCTCACAACATCCTGTGGTATCAATGGGTTATGATGGGATTTCAACCGATCTGGGGAGAGCAGTGCCCCAGGATCCACATATAATGGTGATGCCATCAACGCCCGACTCTTCTCCAGACCTATATAGGTGACCCCATCCATAGCAACCCTCAAATGATCTCCAGATTCGCCTGAAGGGCCCCGGCCGACTTGAGCGCCGAGAGAATCGCCACCAAATCTCGAGGCGTCACTCCTACGGCGTTGAGTGCCTGGACAACCTCTCCCAAGGTGACTGTTTCATCGACGACGATCAACCGGGACTCCTGCTCTTTGACCTCGGTCTGGACATCGGGGGTGACCGTGGTTTGTCCTGCGGCATTCCCCACGAGCGGTGCCGCCGGCTGAGACACGTTCAATGTATTTTTGACCGAAATTGTAAGGTTCCCGTGAGAAATGGCACAGGTTGAAATCCGAACATGTTCTCCAAGGACGACCGTCCCCGTCCGCTCATTAACCACGACCTTCGCAATGGCATCGACAGACACATCAAGCCCTTCAATCGACGCAATATATTCAACAACCCGCCCATGAAAAACCGGAGGAATTGTTGCCTTAATGGAGCCGGCGTTGACGGCTGACGCACTGCCTTTCCCAAAAGCATGCTCAATTGCCTCCGCCGTCCGAATCGCAGTGGTAAAGTCCGGCTGACGTAGGAGAACTGAGACGGTCTCCCACGAATCAATGTCGACGGGAAGTTCCTTTTCAATAATGGCTCCACTCGGCACCACACCCGCAGCCTGATGATTTTTGGCCACCGTCGCCCCGCCGGCCCCACCCGTGCCGCCAAGAAATCCTCCTATTGAGACGGGCCCTTGCGCCACGGCAAATACTTGCTGGTTCGCTGCCTTAAGAGGCGTGAGCAGGAGGGTACCACCCTGCAAACTCTTCGCGTTGGCCATTGAGGAGACCACCGCATCCAACGTCATGCCGGGCTTCGAGAATGGAGGAAGTTTTGCGGTGACCATCACCGACGCAATATTCCTCGTCAGAAGTTGAATGGGGTCAATGACGAGATGAACCCCCATCTTATTCAACATCGACATCATTGCTTGAATCGTAAACTGCCCACCGATCACACGATCGCCCGTGCTGTCTAACCCCACCACCAAGCCATAGCCGAGCAGTTGATTTTCACGCACCCCCTCAATCGCACCAATATCCTTGATCCTCACGGCATCGGCATTCACAGGCCAGAGGGAGCCAGCGCTCAAGAAGCCAACCAAGACGAACCATCGTAACACCATACAACTATTGCCCTCCGTCGAATGAGGCACGCTTCGTGATCGCGGGGTGCGGCTTCGGGCCAAAAATGACGCGCGACAGCCACCCTTGCTCTTGCACGACTTCGCTACACACGGCTCGTTGCTGTTGATCCGATAGTGACACACGACCTCGCCTGAGCGGAAGCGGAGGCATGGAGTCTGCCCTACGGACGACTCCACTTCTGACCATCAGTTGCAGCGATTGCACGTTCAACACTCGCCGCTTGGAGATTGTTCTTCGAGTGGGTGGACGTCTTAGTGGAGTCGGCATAGAGATACTTCTCATCAGAACGGATACACCCAGTCAAGAATTCGAACAAACCACCCCGGACGTTGAACATCATCCAATACACCAAGACCCGAGTATTCGATTTTGGCATCTGCGATGGCACTCGACGCCACGGTATTCTTGGTATCCACGTCCACACGACGGACGATCCCGCCGATAGTCATCAGCTGCTTTTCACTGTTGACGGTGACTTCACGCCGCCCCTCGATCCGAAGATCCCCATTGGAAAGCACCTCCGTGACGATCGCCGAGATGGTCCCTGTCAATGTGCCTTCACGATTCGTAGAACCTTTCCCGTCGAACTTGTTGTTGGCGCTCGCATTGATTCCGAATCCACGCTTGGTTTCATCGCTGAATCGGATCCCTGGAAGCCCGATATACCCCATCCCGCTCCCGACCATCCCGTTCTTAATCGTCGAATCTCGTTGAACCGCCGTATCGGCGGACTTTGATCCTTTATGAACTTCGGAGACCTTCACGGTCAGAATATCCCCGATCCGCATGGCACGCATGTCTTCATAGAGATACGCACGTCCGTTTTCTTCCTGCCAGAGCGAGCCCAGCGTCTTCGGAGGAGGGATCAGCGGCAGAGTCACTTTGCTTGACGGGCTTGGGGGACTTGAACATCCGTGTAAGAACATCACGGTCATGATCCCGAGTCCCGCAATGGCAACGTTGGGCTGAATTCGATGACCAGATATCATAGAACTCACCATACGCTCCTAGAAATCAACCTGTACCAAACTCGGGGCCACGACCTTCGCTCTCAACTCTCGGCCCGAATCAAGATTCGCCACCATAATGGTCTGTCCGACTTGGCCGCTTGATTTGGTGATGCCATAGGTCTGAATCGACAGGCCTCCTCGACGCGCCTCAATCATGACTCGGTCACCCTTCTTCACGATGAGCGGGAGCTTCACAAATGTCTGACGCAATGGCGTATCAGGCGGGAGTGGCCGTGCGGCGCTCTTGCCGATCACCTCATCGCGATCAGTCACGAACGGATGATTCCACTGGTGAATCCGAAGACGCGTGGTCTTGAGGTCTACGCCATCGATCACCTCCTCCGTCTTCAACAACCGTGTAGGAACGATGGCATCGATCATCGCCGACACATCCGCCAGCACCTGAATTGTTTTCCACGCTTTTCCGCTCACTGCAACCGAGACCGGGAAGATCCGTCTCCCAAGGCCCTCGTCCGAACTAGCTGATAATACTTGAAACTCGATGATTCCGGACGGCACAGAAATCGGCTCTGCCGGATCCAGCACTGCCACGGTGATCATCTTTACTTTTTGAGACCAGGCCTGCTCCAGATATCGACGAATCGCTCCCTGCAGCAGTTCGGCATTGAGCTCCTGCATGGCGGGTTTCTCACGCTCCTTCTCCACAGATCGCATCTCGTGTCCCGCCTTCACCAGTGTGACGGTGCGGGTGTCGACTCTGGTCCCGGCCGAGACCACAGAAGTCCCGCTCACCCACCCCATCCAGAGCGACATGAGCACAATCCCTATCCTCATCATCCTACCCCTTACCGGCGGAGATTATTGGCAATGGCCATCATCTCATCCGAAGCCTGAATAGTCTTTGAATTGATCTCATAACTCCGCTGGGCAATGATCATATTGACCATCTCCTCAGCGAGGTTGACGTTCGAGCTCTCCAGGAATCCTTGTTGAATCGTGCCAAACCCGGTGGTGAAACCGCCGGTGCCTTGTGTGGGAGGGCCCGATGCAAAACTATCGATGAACAGGTTGTTTCCCATCGCCACCAAACCCGAGGGATTGTCGAACCTGGTCAACTGAATCTGACCAACCTGTGAGGCTTGGGTCACACCGGGAAGCAACACGGACACGGTACCATCCTGACCGATATCCACCTTGAGCGCACCGGATGGAATGGTAATGACCGGATTCAGAAGATCGCCGTCTCCGGTGACGAGGTTCCCGACGTTGTCTCGTTTGAATGAGCCGTTCCTGGTGTACATGATCGTGCCGTCCGGGCGGGACACTTGGAAAAACCCGTTGCCATCGATGGCCAGATCCGTCTCATTGTTCGTTTGTCGCATATTCCCTTGCAGCCATTCTTTGGCCACAGTCGTTGGCCGAACCCCGGTGCCGACCTGAATCCCAACGGGGAACACTCCGACATTCGATGCGTTGGTGCCAGGGAGTCGCTGGATTTGATAGACCAGGTCCGCAAACTCCGCCCGGCTTCGTTTAAAGGAATTCGTATTCACGTTGGCAAGGTTGTGCGCGATGGTGTCGACATTGATCTGCTGCGCCGTCATCCCCGTTGCTGCTGTCCACATGGCTCTGATCATCTAACCCCTCCTCGTCTCTCGTCGTTCGTGAAGCGGATCTCGTTCCGACTTTGGACGCTTCACGCTTCACGAGATACGTCTCACGGTACTACACCACTCGCCCAATGTCTTGAATCGCGACTTCAGCCATACGATCGAGCGTTTGAATGAGTTTTTGTGCTGACTCGTAACTCCGCATCCCCTCAATCATCTTCACCATTTCACCGATTGAATTGACGTTCGACTCCTCGATGTGCCCGGCCAGAAGCTGCGGATTCTTGACCGGTTTGCCTTTATCGGATGCGAACAACCCTTCAGCAGACTTGACCGGCATCTCCTCCTCGGGAAAATCCATGACCTTGATGGTTCCGACCGATTTATCATCCACTTTGATATCGCCTTGAGGAGTGATTTCCAACTTCCCGGCAGGAATCTTGATTTCCCCTTTGGCGCCCATCACGGGATAGCCGAGGCTATTCACCAGCCTGCGCTGGTTGTCCAGTGACAACATGCCGTTCCTGGTGTATCGAACCCCTTGAGGGGTCTCCACTTCCAAAAACCCTCTTCCCTGAATCGCGAGATCCAGCGGATTGCCGGTGAGCCTGATACGACCCGCTTCGAACGTTGTCTTCATCGTATGCGGCGCAACGAATGCACGTTCGGTCGCCCCAAATGGCCTGGCCACAATCTGCTGGGCCAATCCCGCACTCTGACCGATCGAAGGAATGACCGCCTGATACCTGGGGAAAATGGCTTTGAAGGCCTGCTCGTCCTGCTTGAAACCTGCCGTATTCACATTGGCCATATTATTGGCGAAAACTTGCATCCGCCGCTCATGAGCCAACGCACCGGAGAGGATGGGATAGATACCACGGTTCATGTGAGCAACTCCTTATCGGTCCCGACACAAAGACAGCAACCCCTGTGCCAAGATCCTCATCCTCCCTGTTCACGGTTTCTGCATTCAAAACCAATGAAATCTGAAGGGATCACAACAATCGTTGATGAAGAACATTGTGCTGCTGGATCAGGCAACCGTCCGGCCAGGAAAGATTCTACCCAGCAAGCGGCATATTTTTCCTGGAACGATACCCAAGCTCCTTCACCCGAACCGTAGGGCCGTCTCTTCCCTAAAATGATCAAACGCGATGGTCTGCACAGTCATGTTCATACTGTGCATGATTGATGGCACGCCGGTGTGGGAGTAGCCGGAGTCTTCAAGGCCGACAGACAGACCATGAGGCCCATCTGGTCTACAAGAACGCAGTGATCAGAGATACTGGATGTAGAACATGACAGAGTGACAACGATGCCGTCACATATCTCGCTGGAACCTTACTCCCGCGACGGCCGCTCACGACTCCTATGTGATCGCTTCGAGGGTGGCCTTGAGTCGGATGATGGCTTTCGTGTGAATTTGGCAGACTCGCGATTCTGTCACTTTGAGGAGTTCTCCGATTTCTTTCATGGTGAGTTCTTCATAGTAATACAGCGTGAGGACAAGCCGTTCCTTTTCCGGCAACATCTGAATCGCGCCGGCAATGGATTCACGTTCGCGTTCATTCACCAATGAGGAGAGCGGATCAGGAGTATGGGTGTCGGCCAACATCTTCACCACTTTGTGCCCATCCGGCTCGTGGAGGCTCAGATCGTCCACACTGATCATAACCGCCCCTCTGGCACGTGTGATGAACTCATCCAGCTCATCCAGCGACATCTTCAACTCGGTTGCCACCTCCTCATCATGCGGCGGGCGACCGAGGCGGCTCATGAGGAGGGTGTGGGTTTTTTGGAGCAAGGAAATTCGCTCATGAACCGATCGGGGAATCCAATCCATCGCGCGGATCTCATCGAGCATGGCCCCTCGAATACGGAACTCTGCATAGGTCTTGAACTTGGCTTCCCTTGTGGGATCATACTTGGTCATCGCATCCATCAATCCGATGGTGCCGACCGAAATCAGATCTTCCGCATCCAGATAGGCCGGCAGCCGGAACGCCAACCGATGGGCCATGGCGCGAATGACATGGGCGAACTCTTTGATCAGTTGCTCACGTCTCGCCCCTTCTGCTGAGAACGCTTTCCGCTCGTGTGGTAATGCCGCCTTACTCATAATAGTTGCTAACCTTTTGCTAGTTGCCGACGTGCGTCGCCGACCGCTGCCACACCAACTGCATCGAGCTTTTGGGAAGTGCGGGTTTCGGCCATTGCACGATCTGCCTGGCTAACTTTTTAAATGCTTCGGACGCCGGTGCCTCAGGAAATAATTCCAGGACTGCCTTCTGCTGCATGACAGCCATCGGCACATAGTCGTCATACGGAATGGCTCCGATCAATTCGAGAGCGACATGCAAAAAGCGATCCGCCGCGACATCGAGTTTCCCGAATACCTCGGATGCTTCTCGAGGACTCTTTGCTTGGTTCACGAGTATTTTGAAGCGACGTTCACGATATTGGCGAGCCAAGACCTTGATCAAGGCATAGGCATCTGTGAGCGATGTGGGTTCTGGAGACACCACGACCACGGTTTCATCAGCCGAGGAGGCAAAAAATGTCACGCTTGGGGAAATACCTGCACCGGTATCGATCAACAGCACATCCATCCCACCGGAAAACTGTGCTAACTGCTCTTGGATGATGAGCTGTTGGGACTCCGTCAAACTTGTCAGCTGCGGGACCCCGGAACTTGCCGGTAGTACATGGATACCTGCCGGGCCTTTCAATACGATTTCCTCGAATGTATGGGTCCCGGCGAGCACATCTTCTATCGTGAGCCGTGGGACAAGGCCAAGCAGCACATCGAGATTGCCCAGACCGAGATCGGCATCCAGGATCAGAACTCGTTTCCCAAGTTTGGTCAGAGCCATGCCCACATTGGCCACCACATTGGTTTTCCCCACACCACCTTTTCCGCTTGAGACGGCAATCACTTGGGGAAACGACTCACCTTCCCATCTGACAGGTTCCGACGCCGAGGCTGACGATTTGGATCTGAGCTGCATAGTGTGACCTCCAACCACGTTATCGGTGATACGTTCCCGTTGCCGCCAACGCAACCTTCGCTCCCGCTGATCGATCCGACTGTCCGACATGATCATGCGCGCTCTCCGTGCTACCAGCCGTGAGCCTGGCGGCGAGAACCTCCGGAGACGCGACCTCAATATCCCCAGGGACTCGCCGTCCAATACTCCAGTACGACAGTGGAAGTCCGGTCGCATGTCCCACTTCAAAGATCGTTCCAGAAGAGTCCGTTTCGTCGAGTTTGGTAAAGAACAAACGGAGATCCGGAAGTGCCCTCACGCAACCGGTCATTCGACAGGCTTCTTGTGCTCTGATGGCGGCCGGCAAGACCAGATGCGTCGTAATAGCATCGTGCTTCAACAAACGACAAAGATCCTGCGCCAAGGCCAGGTCCGCCGGGGCAATCCCCGGCATATCCATCAGCACAAGGTCCACCTTCGCATGGCGACGCAGCCCGGCCTGCACCTGCCGAGCCGATAGCGCACAGGCAAAGGGGACTCCTATGATCTTGGCGTACCGTCGGAGCTGCTCCACTGCGGTCTCCCGATAGCTGTCAAACGTAATCAAGGCGACCGACTTCTGCTGCTCCAGGCGATAAAATGCGGCAAGCTTGGCGACCGCCGACGTCTTCCCCGCTCCACTCGGACCGATGAACAGTTCAATCGCAGGACGTGCCTGGCCATGATCCAACGGACCGGTGACCCGTACACGCCGGACAACTTCCTGATGGAGTGCGCGTCTCATCATCTGTTCGTCCGAAACATGCGCCAGTCGATCGGTTTTCAGTACCTCACCGAGTAGCAACTCGGTCGTGGACGGATGCATCCCCTGATCGCACAATGATTGACGGAGGGTTGAAAGAACCGACGACGATTGACCGGCCCGTGGCGTGCATGCGTCCGGCGAAAGCTCGCGCAACAACTGACTCAGTTCGTCGTACACCGCCCGTACCTGGCGGCGTCGATTCGGCGTCTTAGTCGATGTGGCAGACTTGCTCGACGGCTCCTGCTGACTCTGCTTTCGTGGTTTCCTTTCATTGGTAGGTTCCAACATCCCTCGCAAGGTCTGTTGGAAGGTGTTCACCGGATGAAGAGCCGAAGGGCCGCCCCTTGACGTTCGTACCGGAGGCACAGATTCTTGAACCGGTGTGCTCTCCCGGACGACCTGTGGACGCTCGTACTCGGCTGCCGCCATCACTTCCAACACGGTGTGATTGAAGACTCGTAGCAGTCGCCCGCCTTCACGCACCTCTTTGGATGACAGGATAATGGCATCCGGCCCCAACTCCTCCTTGATGGCTCGGAGAGCATCCTGCATGGTGAGCGCGTGAAATGTCTTCACCTTCATGGGCTATCCTAGGATGACTGTGCCAATTCGAAGTCGACTCGCACCGTATCAAGCGACTGGAGGCGAACAAATGAATCAACCTCGTTAAACCCCATCACCGGCACCGAATGAAGGATGCGATCGCTGTGGCGACGAAGATGCCGGCGAACGGCCTGTGAACAAATGACGATCGGTTGTTGCCCACGAGCCGCAACCCGTTCAGCTGCCTGTTTAATTCCCGTCAGAAGCTTGTGCGACACAGTCGGATCAAGCTGTAAGGCAGCGCCGGGCGGAAGTGCCGCAACTTGATCGGCCAGCGACCGATCCAGCCGTGGATCCAACGTAATCACCTGGAGGCTGCCGTCCGATGCTTGATACTGTTTGGTGATCGTCCTCGCCAAGGCTTGCCGGGCATACTCCGTCAACAGTTCAGGATCTTTACTGTTCGAGGCTTGATCGGAAATAGCCTCCAGAATGGAGCGCAAGTCTCTGATCGGAATGCCCTCCTTGAGCAGGTTGCCGAGCACCCGAACCACCGTCCCCAACGGAACCATCGTCGGAATCAGCTCTTCCACCAGCTTGGGATGAGATTTGCCAACCTCATCCAGAAGTGCCTGAACCTCCTGACGCCCCAACAATTCATGACCATACCGCTTCACGAGCTCTGAAAGATGGGTGGCGATGGCAGAACTCGCATCCACAACGGTATAACCGGCAATCTGAGCCTGTTCTCTCCCATCTTCCGGAATCCAGAGCGCCGGCAGTCCGAATGCAGGCTCCTTCGTTGCGATGCCCTGGACCACGCCCTTCTGCCCTGTCCCTGGATCGATCGCCAACAGGTGCCCAGGCAACACATCCGCTTTGGCAACCTCCACGCCCTTCAACATGATGGCGTACTCATTCGGTCTCAGCTGTAAATTGTCACGAATGTGAATGGGCGGCACGACGAATCCCATCGTTTCTGCAAACTGCCGCCGGAGAGCTTTAATTCGGTCGAGCAACGCGGTGCCTTGTGTTCCTTCCACCAGACCGATCAACCCATAGCCCACTTGCACCTCCATCAAATCCAACGGAGTCACGCGGGTTGGCCCCTCATCAGCCTTTGGAGCCGTAGGGGTCTGGGTTGGAGTTGGAGCCGCTTCCCGGATTTCCTCCTGATGCAAGTGATAGGCCATCCACGCCACGGCGCTGCCCAACACCAGAAAGGCCAGATGCGGCAGGCCAGGGACTAGGCCGAGAGCGAGAAGAATCCCCGCTGCAATCCCGACCGGCTTGGGGGACATCAGCAGTTGCTTTGTCATCGCCCCACCCAAGTCCATATCCGAAGCGGCGCGCGTCACGACAATACCGGCTGCCGTCGAAACAATGAGGGCGGGGATCTGCGCGACCAGTCCTTCACCGACGGTGAGCACCGTATAGGTTTGTGCCGCGAGTCCCGGACTCATCCCTTGCTGCAAGACACCGATGGCGAGGCCGCCGACGATATTGACCAGGGTAATGATCACCGCCGCGATGGCGTCACCTCGAACAAACTTACTCGCTCCGTCCATCGACCCGTAGAAGTCTGCCTCTTCGGTGATTTCCCGTCTTCGTCGGCGCGCGTCGGCTTCATTGATCAAACCCGCATTCAGATCCGCGTCGATGCTCATCTGTTTTCCAGGCATCGCATCCAAGGTGAAGCGTGCCGCGACTTCGGCGACACGGCCTGCTCCTTTGGTGACCACCACAAAATTGATCACGACCAGAATCGTAAAGACCACGAGACCGACGGTGTAATTGCCGCCGACAATGAAATTGCCAAATGCCCGGATGACCTCACCAGCCGCCCCGGCCCCTTCATTGCCATGCAAAAGGATGAGCCGTGTCGAGGCGATATTCAGCGACAGTCTGAACAACGTAATCATCAACAGAATCGATGGGAACACTGAGAACTCGATGGGGCGACGCACTTGCAGCCCGACCAAAAGAATGATGACGGAGAGGGTGATATCGAAGCTGAGCAACAAGTCGAGGATGAACCGCGGCAACGGTAGGAGCATCACCATGAGAATGGCGACGACCCCCACGGACATGAGAATGTCCGGGTGTTTGACGAAGTGCGATGCGCTGGTTGGTTCCGTGACGGTTGCCATAATGGATACTGCCTACGGCCGACTCACGCCGTGCCCCCTCGCGCCCGATACACAAAGGCCAGGATCTCCGCCACAGCGCGATACAGATCATTCGGAATTTCTTTCCCGATATCGACCAGCCTGAATAACGTCCTGGCGACGAACTTATTCTCCACGACCGGCACGCTATGATGTCGTGCCAACTCCCTGATTCGTTCCGCAATCACACCGGCACCTTTCGCCACCACGACCGGAGCCGCCATTGTGGCGGTGTCATACTTGAGTGCCACGGCCAAATGTGTGGGATTTGTAATCACAACATCGGCGGTTTTGACAGCCGCCAGCATGCGCCTCTTCACCAGCTCACGCTGGACAGTTCGTACACGACTCTTAATCAGAGGATCGCCTTCCGCCGCTTTATGTTCTTCTTTAATCTCCTCCTTCGACATACGGAGACTGCGTTCCCATTCATACCGCTGATAGGCATAGTCAAAGACAGCCAGCACCGCGATCGCTCCTGACACCGCCAGCCCGACCTTGAACGCAAGACTCCCCGCAAGCGGCAACACGCCGCTCAACTCAAACTGGATCAGCTCCGGAATCCGGAGCACATCATGACGCGTAACCCAAAGCCCGATTCCTGTAATGATGGCGATTTTGAGCAGCCCCTTGACGAGCTCCATGACGGAACGCAACGAGGCCAGGCGTGAGAACCCTTTGGCCGGACTGATTCGACTCCAATCGAGTTGAAAAGCATTCGTTCGCCACAACAAACCGGTTTGGAGGAGAGTCGCCACACTTCCCAGCACAAGCACTCCCACCACGATCGGAAGACTCAAGACACCCACCGTCACACCGGTCTGAATAAGAATCGTGTAGACCTGCTCGATCGAGGTGTTTCGGTACCACTCGCCGGGAAACGAGAGTGTCAGCCCTTGGCGAGTCATCTCCGTCATTTTCAGAAGACCCACCGGCAACATAGCTCCCAACAAGCCGACGCCCCCTAAGAGCACCGCCGCCGTCGAGACATCCCGACTCACGGCGACCTGTCCTTGCTTGCGTGCCTCCTCCTTGCGTTTAGGAGTCGCCGGTTCTGTTTTATTTTCCCTGTCCTCAGCCATGTCCCAGTGCCTTCAAGAGTCCGAAGATCGTAAACTGCAATCGTTCGATTTCCCGAACGAAGAGTTCCACCGTAAAGGGCATTGAAATGCTGAGCACCGCCAATCCTCCGACAATCGTAATGGGGAAGCTCAACACGAATACATTGATTTGACTGACGGCCCGTCCAAGAATCGCGAGCAGAATGTTGATCATCAGAATGATCACCAGCACCGGAGCGGCGAGCTTGAGGCCCACCATGAACATGTGTTGAGAGAGACGCAGCACCTCATCTCCCGCTCCGGCCGGAAGAGCGGCCCCGAATGCCGGGATGGATTCGTAGCTGGACAAGATCGTGGCGACGATGAGCATGTGCGCGTTCAATGAGAGCAGAACAAGGGACGCAAGGAGCGTAAAGTACTGCGCCATAAGCGGTGTCTGGCGAGACGTGCTGGGATCAAGGAGCTGGACAACACCGAACCCCATTTGAACGCCGATCATTTCTCCCGCCACCTCAAATGCGCCAAAAAACAGCCGGACAGCCAAACCAATGGCCAGCCCGATCACCAGTTCGCTGAGTAGCCCGGCGGCCAACACCAGGGGATCGTAGGGCACGGGCGGAAGATGGATGAGCGGAGCCAACAGCACTCCCAACGCCAACACCAATGCTCCTTTCACCTTCAACGGAACCGAGTGCCCGCTCAGCACCGGCAATGCGGCGAGAAGCCCTCCAATTCGAGAAATGAGGACCAGAAATGCTTGAAACTCTGGCAGGAGCACCTGAATGGTTTGGGTTAACGCCATCGTTCTTTCCTAACCTACATTCGTCATGACGGCTCATGACCCATCGACCAGCACAGGGTCCCAAGTCCTGTCGAGAGAATGGGGCCTCTCGACCACGCACCTCGTGAAGCGTGAAGCGTGAAACGCTCGAATTCTGAAACGAGATACGCTTCACGTTTCACGTACGACGAATATCGTCGCGACCGCGTATTGTCATTCGTAGCAACCACGTTCATGAATCCAACGAGCTAGCGCACGTAGTTCGGGATGTTCATCAGCAGATTCGCCATAAACGTCGTCATGACGTTCAACATCCAGGGCAGAAACACCAAGAGCGCTCCAAAGAGTGCCAATACTTTGGGAACGAATGTCAGCGTGGCCTCGTTCAGCTGCGTCATGGCCTGGAACGCGCTGATGATCAGACCGACGAGCAGACTCAGTCCTAAGATCGGTGCCGACACAAGCAACGTGGTTTCCAACGCCTGCCGGCCCAATTCCGTGACGATTTCAGGTGTCATCGACTGCTCTCCTCTGGCCCGTGTTCCGAGTCGTTGCCAGCCGAATCCCACACAACTCCCGTTGCCTCAGCCACTCGCACGATCATGGAATCATTGAAAGCTGCGCACCATCGAGCCAACGACGAGATACCAGCCGTCGGCCAGCACGAATAGAATCAACTTGAACGGGAGGGAAATGACGACCGGAGGCAGGAGCATCATACCCATCGACATCAAGATGCTCGCGACAACCATGTCGACGATCAGAAATGGAATGTAGATCAAGAACCCGATCTGAAAGGCGATCCGCAACTCACTCAGGATAAATGCGGGAATAATGGCATGGGTTGGAACATCTTCAACCCGATCGGGCTTGGGGATGTGACTCAGCTGAATGAACAACTCAAGATCCTTGTCCCGCACCTGTTTCAACATGAAGCCCCGAACCGGCTCAATCCCCTTCTTCCAGGCATCCTCGTAGGAGATCTGTTCGGCGAGCAACGGCTGCAGCGCGTTGTTGTATACAGACTGTCCGACCGGCGCCATAATGAACATCGTCAGGAAGAGGGCCAAGGACAACAACACTTGATTGGGAGGCACCGCTTGTGTACCGAGCGCCTGCCGTAGGAAGGCCAAGACAATAACGATCCTGGTAAACGACGTGACCATGATGAATAAGGCCGGTGCCAATGAGAGCACCGTCAACAGGATCAGAATCTGGATGACGACGGCCATTTGCTTTGGGCCGCCGGCACCCAAATCGATACTGACAGACGGGCCGTTTGAGGCTGCCTCCGCTGCCGATGCCAGAAGCAACATCCCCGCCGCGACGACAATCGCCCAGCCAACGAGTCGTGAATGAACGCGGTCAGTGGCCATGCTGTTCCTTGTCATGATCAGCCCACCGGAGCGGTTGTCGTTGAAGCCATGCCGCCACATCGGCCTCTGGGGTAGATGTCACCCCGGAGGGAGGCGTCTGAGCCGGCATTCCGAGCACTTCACGGAGATGTGCCGTATTGGTAATCCGTCCCAAGGGAACGAGATCGGTTGCCGTTGCACCCACGATCAGATACTCGCCGGCGACATCCACCAAACTAATCGTCTTGCGCGGAGCAAGATACCCGCTCGCTAACACCTGAACCAGCGGCCGGCCACTGGAATTCCCCGCCCGTGGTCCCATCACCCGACGGGCCACGAATGCCGCGATGCCGATACACACCAACACCACGGCAAGCGCCGAAACGGTTCTGATCAGGCTGTCCCATACGTCGATCACGCGCTCTCCCTGTGACTGTCTTACCGAAGCTGCTGAACACGCTCGGCCGCACTGACCACGTCGGTCAACCGAATACCGAACTTTTCGTTCACCACGACGACCTCGCCGCGCGCAACGAGTTTGTTGTTCACCATTACCTCCATCGGTTCGCCTGCCAACTTATCCAGCTCAATGACAGACCCTTGCGCCAGCTGCAGAAGATCACGGATCGCCATTTTGGTGGATCCAACATACACCGCGACATTCATCGGAATATCCAGAATAAAATCGATATTCTTCGAGCTGCCGCCGGTTTCTGAATTCTGAACAGGCGGAAACGATGCGAGCTGTGGAGACGTCCCTCCACCGGACTGGGAATCACGAGGTGTCGTGGATTCTGATTCGGCCATAGTTATTCGCGTCCTCCGGTCCCGCTTACGTCAACACTTTAGTCACGCGACATGCGTGATTGCCCTTGTAGACCCCGGGACTGCCCTGGAATTTATGGTACCCTTCGATAAAACAATCGAGTGGATCACCCGGTCGCTGATTCAGTAACACGACATCCCCGGGGGCGAAATTGAGCACATCCTTGACAGTCACCGTGGCGGTTCCCAGCCGAACCGCGAGCGGCAGCTGACATTCCTGCAAGCGCTCCCGGAATCGTTGACTCCAGTCTCCGTTCTGATCGACTTGGTCGGAGACCAGGCCGGAATACAACTTTTCTTTGATCGGTTCGAGCATGGCGTACGGATACACGATGTAGAGCTCACGGGCGGTTTCCCCCAGAACAACCTGCAACGTGACGACCATCACGATCTCGGAGGACGTCACCACCATCGCGAACTGCGGGTTACTTTCCGACCGCACATATTCCACCTTCACAGGCGCGACAGCGTGCCACGCTTTTTCGAGATCGACCAACGCCTGCAGCAGGAGTTTTTTGATCACGCGTAACTGCACCGGGGTAAAGTCCCGGCCTTCCGGTTTTACGTGAGTTTGCCCCTTGCCCCCAAAGAAGTAATCGATGATCAAGTAGACGAGAAAGGCATCCATCACATACAGCGCACTACCGCGCAGGGGGGACATATGAAACACATTCAGCGAAGAAGGCTGCGGGATTTTCTTGAGAAATTCACCGAACTTGATCACTTGGGTCCCGACCACCACAAAATCAATGGCGTCATGAAACATATTGGTCCAGGCAACGGATTGCCGGCGGATAAACCGGTCATTGATCATTTCCATCGTGGGCATTCGCCCGCGAATGATCCGCTCCTGATTGAAGAGGTCGTATTGCGCAACTCCCTTTGCAGCCGTTTCATTGTCTTTGGGAGCCGTGTCGACTTCTCCCGAGACCACTCCCTTTAAGAGTGCATCAATTTCGTCTTGTGACAGGATTTTTTCCATGCGGGCGATCGCTACTGAACGACGAAATCCGTGAAATATGCGGACCGCACTCCAGGCTTGGGAAGCAGCCCATTGATCCGTTGCGTAATCTCATCGCGCAATTGAAATTTCCCTTGAGTGGTTCTCACCGCATTCACATCCTTGCTACTGAGCAATACAAGGACGGCGTCGCGGACCTGGGGAACCCGTGCGGACAGATCGGCGGAAACCGCCTCACTGTCGACCTCAAGCTTGACGGTCAGCTTCAAGTAACGCACGTCCGGCACGTCGGCGAGATTCACAATAAACGGATCCAGGTCGAACATGACTCCTGGGGAGGCAGTCTGTCCTGCTTTTCCACTCGCTCCGCCTTGCGCATCGGACTTCGCCACGGCCTCGGTCTTGTGTTCCTCGGCATGTTCTGCGTTTTTATCGGATCCGCCGAAGAACTTGACGGCGACGACCGCTCCTCCCACACCGAACAGGAGGGCAATCACCGACACGATAATGAGCAACTTGATCGGGAATGCCGGAGCAAGAGCCGCTCCCGCGGTTTTGTCGTCCGTCTCGGCTGCATCTGCCATAGCTCCTCCTTGAAGGCCTCATCGAAGGCCTCATCGCCTTCGTGAAGCAACTGCAATGCATATGCCATTGAGCCGTTGGTGGCTGCCGATTACGGTTCCCCATAATAGATGTATTTGACAGGCGTTTTATCAGCGGGAGGCCTGATCGCCGACACCTTCCCCAGGTACCGTCAGGCAAGTCATTGACACCGTCAAGAAACTGACGTGGCGAGAAGAGATGAGGAAGGGAACCGTAGCCCCCGTAGGTCTGGGGGGCTTGGAACGCGGCCCGGGAAGAATGTTCCTCCCGGGCTACAACCGATGCACTTATCGTTTCAAGTTCACCAACTCCTGAAGCACCTCATCCGAAGTTGTGATGACTCTCGAATTCGCCTGGAACCCTCGTTGGGCTGCAATCATCTCAATGAAACTTTCCCCCAGATCAACATTGGACAACTCAAGCGTGTTGGCAAGCACTCTCCCGAGGCCTGCAGATGTGGCTGCCCCGATCAACGGTTGTCCCGAAGTGCCGGATTCGGCAAATGTGTTTTTCCCGGTTCGCACAAGACCAAGCGGATCAGGGAATCGTGCCAACGCCAACTGGGCCAACGGCCGGACCTGCCCATTCGAGAATCGCCCATTGATCATTCCGTTGGTCTCCACGCTGAACGTCTGCAGGGCTCCGGCGCCGAATCCATTTTGAGATTGCTGAACGAGCCCTGAGGCGGCGCCGAACTGAGTGGTCAAATTCATGCCGGTTCCCCCGTCGGTCGTCACACTTGTGCCGAAATTGAAGCTGATCGCCTGATCACCAGTCGCGCCGACAAAATCGATTTGCGATTGCCCGACAGTACTTCCGGCCGTGCCTCCAGCCGTGCCGCTATCATAGCTCGTCACGACACTCTCCGTGTCCAGTGCGCCTGAGGTGTTAAAGGTCAATGTCCCCGAGGCTAATCGCACCAGTCCGAGCGAGGTATTCACATTCGATGTATGATAATTACCCGTGACGATTTCGTTCGTGCTGCCAACCACGTTGTACGTCCACGTATTCGCCGCCGTCTTCGTAAAATAACTCGTCAGGAGATGACTGTTGCCCACGGAATCATAGACGGTGATCGACGAGGAGAACTGAGACGTCCCGGCCGGATCCGCCAGAGAGAACGTACTGGCCGTCGATTGTGAATTGAGATTGGCGCCGATATCGACGCTGCTGGTCGGATTTGGAGGAGCCGTGGTCGTCGGAAGCGTCACGCCACTGATGCTGGCTGTGATCAACCCACTGGTGTTGACCTGGAAACCCTGGAGCAGAAATCCGCTTGGATCAACGATCTGGTTTTGCGAATTCAAATGAAACTGCCCCGCTCGAGAATAAAACGCCGCCCCGGCTGTGTCGCGAAGCACAAAAAATCCGTTGCCGTCTACGGCCAAATCCAATGCGTTGCTCGTGGTACTGAGTGACCCTTGACTGAAGTTCCCCTGCACTCCGTTGAGCGCGACCCCCAGACCGGTCTGAATCGCTCCACCCGCCCCTCCCAGTGAAGAACTGATCAGGTCGGCAAAGACAGAACGGCTGGATTTGAACCCCACCGTACTCAGGTTCGCGATATTATTTCCCACGACCGATAGCGCATTGCCGTTTGCGTTCAGCCCGCTGACGCCCGTAAAAAGCGACGACAGAATTCCCATCGGTACAATCCTCCTCTTTGTTATCGCAGCTCAACAATATCGGACGGATCAATCGATAAATCGCCGACCAGGAGCTTCGCCTGCCCTTGCTCCATGCGTACACCGGACACCGTGAGACTGGCACGCCCCTCCACGTTCACTGACTTTCCCTCCCTGTCTGCTGCGGAAATGACATACCGATACAGGCCCTTGGGCATCCGCACGCCATCCTGGTTCTTTCCATCCCACTCAGCAGCCTGCGGTCCGGCCAGCCGATCACGATGCTCCAGAGTTCGTATGACTTGTCCATCCGCATTCTGAATGCTGATGAGAACTTTCGCGGCATTCTTCTCCAGTGAATAGCCAAACGTGGCTGCTCCCTCTCCCAGCTGAATCAACGGGTGACCGATCGTCACCGTGCGGCCGATCATGGGAAGCAGTGTGAATTGCAAGGACGCCGTTTGCGCGTCGAGGCTCTGCTGCAGCAACTGCGCTTGTTTGGCGCTCTGTTCGAGCTGGCTGAACTGCGCGAGCTGCGAGACAAATTCGGTATTGTCGGTAGGCTTCAGTGGATCTTGGTTCTTCAGCTGCGTGACCAGCAGTTTAAGAAAGTCATCCTGTCCCAGCGCTCGCGGCCCAGTTTTTTCCGGCGTGGACGTGGTCCCGGTTGTGCTCAGTCCTGCAACATCGATCATGTAAAATCTCCCTTAGTCTTACGCCACCACGTTCAGCCGTCCCTGGAGTGGACGGTACCGTTCATCCGACCACCCGTGAGCCTGCTCTCTAGTGTCCCCCTGGGATCCTTGATGTCCGGACCGTCCCTGTTCATGAAACAATCCCTGTTGGAACGACCGCCCACCACTCTGGCGATCGATATCCACTCGAAACTGTCCCATGTCGAGTCCGTTCGCTTGAAGCGATGTTTGAAGTCTGTCCTGTCCGTTGATCAGGAACTGGCCAACCTCCACCCGATCCGTCGAGAAATGGGCGTGAACGGACTCATTCATCATGGCCACGCGGATGTTGACATGCCCCAACTCCGGTTGAGCCACCTCCAACACTACTGATCGTAAGAGTGAATGCGTCGGTGTCGGAGTCACGTCAGGCACGTGGGAGACTGGCTGCGCCAGCGGCACACTGACAGTTGGAGCAGGTCCCGTTGGTACGGAAATGGTCTGACTTTGCGCGACAGCCGCATACGGCTCCGATGTGCGGCCGTTCATGGATGGAAGGTCAATAGCCATCCTCTGAAACAGCTTGGGCTCAGGATCGCCCTGCTGCCGACCATCATGTTCATGCCCTGACTGGCTGAACAGCTCTTTCTGATCAACAATGAGCGACTGTCCATGAGGTGTGATCCCCTGAGTCCTTGGACCGGTTTCTCCCTGATCCTCCTGAGCAAGCACAAGGAGAGGCGGCTGATTGTCCGGTGAATGATGGACGACACCGGACTCGCCTCGATCAAGCGCAGCCACGTTGCGATCGAATTGATTCCCCAGCAATAGCTTCCCGTCATGGGTTTGGGCAAGCCGGGCAATATTGTGGTCGGAAGATGAAATGGTCCCACCGGATGATGAGGGTTGAATCACAGCGTGAGCTTGCGCAGAATCGGCTGCGTTCTCCGTGACGTCGTTCTCACCCACGGTGCCCCTCAGCTCCATGGACTGCGTGATGCGAGACTCTCCCTTCTGAGACAGTGATGAATGCTGAGCCTGTTCTGGCACGTCAGTCGGTAAGCTAATGGTTCCTTGCTCCGCTGAGCGGCGCTCGGCCGTCCGTACTGAAGCATCAGTCGCCACACGTGCTGCTGACGACTCTGCAGACGAACTCGGTTCGCGGCCGATTTCGCCTACGCCTTCGTGCGTCTCCTGTCCCTCGCTGAGCATCATCCGAGCTTCTGCCTGGGACAGGTTTGCCGATGCCATCGACACAAACATCTGTCCTTCGGCTGCCGATCCTGAGTTACTCTGCGGCGATGCCGATTCGGATTCCTCCCGTAAACTGTCCATTGTCTGGCTTTGAGCGTCGTTTGACTGTTCACTATCTGAGGTACGAGCCTGCAGGGCCTCAGACCGTTCCGTTTGGGATGCCCCTGAATTGAGGCCTTTGGCCTGCTTGGGATCCGGTCGATCCTCGACCTTGTGGGATCCTCGAGGACTATCCGCTTCCTGCGTATTGCTCTTCTTCTCTTCACTACGGACCCCCTGCAATACAGACGAAAAGCTCTTCCGAACAGCAGGACCGCTGTAAGAAGCAGATCGAGCAGTCCGCACAGGCCCATCCGAGGTAGCGGTCGGTGCAGCGGAGAGCAGATCTGGCACAATGAACTCCATGACTATCAGTCCTCGTGAGATTCCGGCAGGGTGAAATACAAGCCTCGTGCCAAGTTGACAGTTCATAAGGAACTGAAATATCGAGCAGTTGTGATTCAACTCCCGATCACATGGAGGGAAGGAGGAAAATATTTCTGGGTCGTAGGCAAAATGGATCGGAGTGGGAAAGAGCCCGCTCAGGGTCGACCCAGAGCGAAACCGAGGGGTTGAGGGACAATACCGCCTCAGCGAGTAACTCGTGAAGCGTCGCACGTGAGGCGTGAAGCATCCGAATCCTGGAACGAAATACGCTTCACGGCGCTGTCTCGACAATCATTGGGGACGCGTTCAGGAAAACTTCAGGCTAGGGCGTTTGGACCAGCAACTGTTCGGTGAGTTTGGCAGCGCGATCTGCCTTCACTTGGGAGAGGATTGCTCCGGCAGTTTTGGACTTGACCATTCGCAGAATTTCAATCGCTTTTCGGTCCGGCATCCGCTCAAGACGTGCCGCGGCATCCTCCGACGGCATCGACTCAAAGATTTTTGCCAGCTGCGCCCGCTGATCCTGTGCTCCGCGATCTTTGTCCGCTTGAATCTTGGTCGATTGAGCCGCAGGGCGTTCCTCTTTGGCCCGTGCGCTCTGTATCCGCTTTTCCAACGCCTCGTTCTGCTCAAGGAGTTCCTCAACCTGGCTCCTCACGATCATGAGCCGTTCTTCATTCTGTCGAATGACTTCCTCTCGTCGATCCAGATCGCGCTTTCGTTGATCCAGCATCTCGAGTACTTCACGGGGCATCTCGATTGCCGGTCCCTGAGGCGCTGATCGGACTGCAGCCATCGTCCCATCCTTGGCTTCGGATTCGTGCGGTGGTCCCTCTGGCACGGAGGGTTGCCCTTCTTGCTTGGCAGAATTGTGCGGCGCCGAGACCTTGGGCTTGGGATCTGAAGAGGCCTGTCCCAACTGAACCATGACCCAAAACAGAATTGTCGAAACGACCAATCCCCCGACCATCGTCCAAAGCGATCCACGCCGATTCTGCCTCAGCCGCGGCGCGAGGCACGGCCACCGAGTAGCGAGGGTGAACGGAGACATCTTCATCGGCTTGATTGGCCGCTTCATGAATCGCCTCGATCTCGAATGGGGATCCGGCGACTTGCAGTCTCGTCTTCAGCCCATTGCTCCCGGCGGGCACTCACCGCCTGCAGGGCTGCCTGACGCTGGTCGACCACTTTCTCAAGAAGCTTACATTCCTGCCTGGCTTCAACAAGCCGTTCGTGAGTCTGCTGCCACAGACCGGTCGCATGATCGATTGAGGCACGGACTTGCCGCAGCGCAGACCGCTGGGCATCCATTTTCCCCTGCCATTGCAACAGATCCTCGATCGTCAGACCCTGCCCGGCCTGCTGAGCATAGAGCTCAGTATCCGCCTGAATCTGAACTTCCATGGTGCGATACTGTGCTTCACTGTGAGTAAGCACTTGTGTGATTTGCGACAATTCCATCATCAGTGACTCGACGGTCTGTGCCCGCACCTTTCGTATCGAATCGATACTCATGCCGATTGCCGCGCCAACGCCTCAAGTTCCTGCACCGATGATGCCAGGTTGGCAGGCTGATCGATCGCTTGTCGGAGATATCCGTTGATCGAATCCTGGGCTTGCACGGCTTTATCGAGTCCTACATTCATCCCGGCTTTGTACGCGCCTAACAGGACGAGATCTTCGGACTGTTGATACCGGGCCATCAGTTCAAGCACCCGCCTGGCGGCATCATGATGCGCCTTCCCGACAATATCCCTCATGACACGGCTCGTGCTCTGGAGCAGATCAATGGCCGGGAAGTGATTGCGTGCGGCCAACGTACGTGACAACACAATATGACCATCCAAGATCGATCGAACGGTATCGGCAATGGGATCACTCAGGTCATCGCCATCCACCAACACAGTATACAGACCTGTAATGGTTCCCGGTCCGGGCCCCGTTCCCACACGCTCCAAAAGTTTTGGCAGAAGCGCAAACACGGATGGCGTATAGCCTTTTGTTGTCGGCGGCTCTCCGATGGCCAGTCCGACCTCTCTCTGGCTATAGGCCAGTCGCGTGAGTGAATCCATCAACAAGAGTACTTGCTGTCCTGCATCACGGAAGTATTCGGCGATCGTCGTGGCCACCAACGCGGCTCGTAGACGGATCAACGGGGCTTGGTCGGACGTTGCGACGACCACGACCGTTCGCGCAAGTGCATCGGCCCCCAGGTCACGCTCAAGAAACTCGTTGACCTCTCGCCCTCGTTCTCCGATGAGTGCAATGACATTGACATCTGCCTTTGTGTAGCGGCTGATCATCCCTAATAGGACGCTCTTTCCAACTCCTGAACCTGAAAAAATCCCCATCTTTTGTCCACGGCCACAGGTCAAGAATCCGTTGATCGCACGAACACCGAGATCAAGGGGATCCTGAATGCGTGCCCGCTCAAGGGGATTCGGTGCGGCAGCATGGAGCGGATAGCGGTGACTCGTCTTCGGCGTTCCTTTCCCGTCGATGGGGTCCCCGCATCCATCCAGAATCCTGCCCAATAAGCCAGGTCCGACCGCGAGGCTTGCCACCTGCCCGGTCATAGTGATGCGGCTGGCTGGTCCGATCCCACGCATGTCTCCAAGCGGCATCAACAACACACGGTCTCCACGAAATCCGACCACCTCCGCCATAATCGGCGCGGCACCCACCTCTCTTGTGATACGGCAGAGCTCACCAATGGTCGTCATTGGACCATAGCCTTCCACCACCATCCCCACGGCCTGGGCCACCCGTCCAGATACCTCAATAGGTTCGATGTGCTCAAGCAGATGACTAAGACTCATGCCGCACCCCAAGCTGCACCACCTGCCCCAAACGAGCTGACTGCATCGCAAGAGACGCATCCGCCATCCATGGAATGGTCGTCATCGGGTCATAGTCGTTTACCACTCCCCCCACGGCCTGGGCCACCCGTCCGGATATCTCAATGGGTTCGATGTGCTCAAGCAGATGACTAAGACTCATGCCGCACCCCAGGCTGCATCGCCTGCCCCAAGCGAGCCAACTGCGTCTCAAGGGAGGCATCCACCAATCGCGTATTGGTATGCAACAGGCAACTTCCCCGTGGAAGTGATGGGACCGCTTCAACGTTGATGACGAAGGGAGTGTCTCGTTGTCCTGCCAGTTCAGCCTTGGCCGCTTCCAAAACACCGGCATCCAATGGATGTGCTTGGATCACCACGTTCTCCGCGTCGCGGAGCGCATTGATCCCAGCCTTGGCCTGAACAACGATCTGCTCACGGCACGATTCGGCCGACTCATGAAGAATCTTGGAAGCCACTTGAAACGCCAATTCGATCACGTCCGCTTCCATCGTCTGCCGCACCGTTCCCCGCGCCATGTCAAACTGTCTGGCCGCGTTGGTCAGCACGGCCAAGGCCTGTCGGCGTTCATCCTCCGCGAGCCGTCGTCCTTCCGCCAACCCACGTTCATATTCCGCGGGCCCATCGGCTCCGCGAAACATCCCCCCCTCGTCGAACGTGTGAAAGGGCGCATCCTGTAGCCGGATCGCCCCGGACCGGACGGCTGCATGCTTCACCACCGCATGTTCCCCTCGCGCCAGATGAATCGCCAATAAACGCCGGACTGTGGCGATAACGGCCTCGGTCTGAAACGGTTTCAAGAAGAAATCGACAGCTCCAGCTTTCATCGCTCGCACAGCAAGCTCGATGGTCGCCGCCCCGGTCATCACCGCTCCGATGATCCGATTGTCGAGTTTCTGTACTTCTTCCAGGACGGCGATGCCGTCGCCATCTGGCAACAACACGTCGACGATCAGCACCGTCGGGACAATCTGCCTGACCATCGCCAGGGCTTCCTGTCCCGAACCGGCAACGCGGACATTGATGCGCTCGGACCTGAAGAGCTCCAGAAAGAGATTCCGAATGCTTTCTTCATCATCGACGACAAGGACCGATCCCTGGACTCTGGAAAGTCCCTGCCCGTGAGAAGACATCGACGGCATAGCCGCAGCCGCCACTAGAGCATCTCCTCTCCGACACCGGCGATGACGATACGGCCTTCGTCCTCCAGCTTTCGGCAGACTTTGAGAATGTTTTGTTGCGCTTTTTCCACATCGGATACTTTGACTGGTCCCCTAGCTTCCATATCATCCTTCAGCATTTCCGCGGCACGACTCGACATATTCTTGAAGAACTTTTCCTTCACTTCCGGATTGGCGCCGCGCAGCGCCACTGGCAAATCTTCCTTGCTGATTTCCTTCATGAGCTCCTGAATTCCACGATCATCCACTTTCACCATATCGTCGAAGACAAACATCAGTGCCCGAATGTTGTCGGCGAGCGTTTGGCTTTTCTCCGTGATACGTGCCATGATGCCGCCTTCATTCGTTTTATCCATTCGCATTAGAATGTTGGCGATCACCTCGGTGCCACCGACACTATGCGCACCGCCCCCTGTACCTGCCAACAATGTTTCTTGTAGCGTATCGCTCAGTTCCTCCAGCACATCCGGCTGCACCTCTTCCATGGTTGCTAGCCGAAGCGCTACATCCCCGCGCATGTCCTCCGGAAGCGAGGCCAGGACCTGGCCGGCCTGGTCACTCTCCAGATGCGCCAGGATGACGGCGACTGTTTGGGCATGTTCTATCTTCAGCATTTGCGTAAGCGTTTTCACGTCGACCCACTTCAACGCTTCAATTCCAGGATAATTTTTCTGCGTCATGGACTCAATGATCCGCGCCGCCTTGTCTGCTCCCAGTGCTTTGGTCAGCACGGTTTTGATGAACTCTCGTCCTTGGAATTGCACGCCTCCCGCGGCGCTCGCCGCCTGAAAATCAGAAATGACCACTTCTTCATCCTCTCGGGAGATTTGAGCGGTTCCATTCATGAAGCTCCCCAGCTTCTTGATCTCCTTCGGATCCAGTTGCTTCATGACTTGGGCGGCCGCTTCTTCACCGATCGCCCGAAGCAAAATCGCCGCTTTTTGTTCACCGGTCAGAGTATTTGCCATTGCCAGACTCTAGGTTGGACTTTTCAACCACTCTTTGACGACCACGGCCGTCGCATCAGGGTTTTTTTTGGCCATATCAATGATCTGCGCTCGATCCGGAGCACCCGGCAAGGTCGTTCCACCCCCATGGGTCGCACCAGAAAGCTCGGCCACAGACGCCTCTGCCTGTGCCTGTTCCATGTTTGTTCCCAACATGGCGAGCAACGGCCGCACGACAAACATGAGAATAACGGCAAAGAGAAGGATCCCCACTCCGTATCGAAGATAGGGCATCCACGGTTTCAACCCTTCCGATGCCACTTCCGCCGTCCCCGCCTGCGGTTCCTCGGCCTCCGTCCCAAACTGCACGTTCACAACTTGCACCTGATCTTGTCGTTCGGCCGAGAACCCCATCGCCTTTTTCACGATGTCTTCGATCCGCTTGAGATCCTCTTCCGAGCGTGGAATATACTTTCGTGCCGCAGCGGGAGCCTCCCCCGTCTGGCCTTCGCCGGCCTTGGCGGCTTCATACACCCCGTCGACTAATACCGCGACGGACAGCTGCTTGATGGCACCGACAGGTTCCACAATTTTCGACACGGTGCGACTGATTTCATAATTGACCGTTTCGTTTTTCGTTTGACTGCTGTTCGAACTGCTTTGTGCCGGCTCAACATCCGTCCCAGGCGGGACGTTCGACTGAACGCCGGGCACGCCGCCTCCAACCCCGTTGCTCCCATTAGACTTCTCTTGGCCGCGCTGTTCGCTTCTCACCACCTGGCTATTCGGATCATATCGTTCTTCCGTCGTTTCGACTTTCCTGAAGTCCACAACACTCGAGACACGAACAACGGCCTTATTGGGTCCGACGATTCGTTCCAACATCGTTTGGATGCGCGTCTCGATGTCCTTTTCAATGCTGCGCTGATAATCAAGCTGTGTATTGGTCAGCCCGGCCGTCTCATCCGTCACCGTCGCCGACAAGAGACGTCCGTGTCCGTCCACTACGGTCACATCGCGGGATTGAAGCCCCTCCACACTGCTCGATACCAAATGGATGACCCCCTGCACCTGTGCCGGCGAGAGCTGCTGGCCGCCACGAAGCGTGACGATCACGGAGGCTCTCGCTTTCTCCTGCTCACTCGCGAACAGTCGTCGCTCCGGTATGGCCAGATGGACGCGGGCCCGTTCCACTTCCGGCATCTGCGCAATGGTTCGCGCCAATTCCCCCTGCAAGGCCCGACGGTAATTCAACTTCTGAACAAATTCGGACATCCCGATTGAGGTCTTGTCGAAAATCTCGAACCCGACTCCACCGCCGTGAGGAAGCCCTTGGGTCGCAAGTTGCAATCTCAGGTCGTGAACCTGGTCGCTGGGCACCAGTACGGTTGAACCGCCTCCGGTCGTCTCGTACGGCACCTTGGTCTCCTTGAGCTTATCGATAATGGCGGCGGCGTCTTCGCTGCCAAGGTGGGTGAACAGCACTTGCATATCAGGCTGTTGCGTCCACAAGGCGATGGCGATCAGACCGGCAATGGATCCCGCCAAGGCGACGAGGATGATCATCCGTTGATTGATGGAAAACTTGGAGAACATGCCCACCCCTTACTCGTCAACCGAGACGACCGATCAGATTTGCATCCGTTGAATTTCCTCGTAAGCGGTCACCAGCTTGTTCCTGACCTGCATCATCAATTGGAACGACACATCCGCTTGCTGCAGCGCAACCATGGTCCGATGAATGTCTTGCGTCTCGCCGGTCATGAGCGCATCGACCGCCCGACTCGCTTCCTTTTGCGCATCGTTGACATTGCCGATCGCCGACTTGAGCGAATCGAGGAATCCTGGTCCGCCTGCTTTTCCAGTCGTGCCCGTGGATCCAGTCGATGCCACATCGACAATAGGAGCGATGCCGGATGCCACACCAGTGATTGGCCCCATCATTACCTCCCGATTTCCAGCGCCTTGTTCCACATCGTGCGTGTCGCATTGATCGCCTGCACGTTCGCTTCATACGCGCGCGACGCCCCGATCATATTCACCATTTCCTCCATCACATTGACGTTGGGAAGCCGGACGAATCCTTTTGGATCGGCATCCGGATGGTGTGGATCGTAGATGAGTTGCCCGGGCTTGGGATCTTCTTGCACCCGTGAAACAGAAACCCCTTCAAGAGCATGGGCCGATGGGCCCACAGCCACCTGCCGAAACGATCGCTGAAATGCACTGGGAACCGCCGTCGATCGAAAGACCACGTCCCGCCGCTTATACGGACCGCCTGACGGCGTTTTCGTCGACTGCGCGTTGGCAAGATTGCTGGCAATGACGTTGAGTCGTCGCCGTTGGGCATCTAACCCGGACACCGAGACAGCCAGACTGTCGGACATCTCCATAGGAAACCTCCTAGGTATCAAGAATGACTCGTCAACCGCCTCCCTGAGGTGGGAGGCTCAGCAATTCGTTAACGTCCCTCCCGTATGGCATTCAACAGCCCGTGAAACTTCTTCGAAAGGATGGTGGCGGCAGCGTTATACTGCATGACGTTTTCGGACAACTTCGCCATCTCCAATTCGAGATTGACCGAGTTGGCATCGAGCGGAATGTCGCCGGCCGGCACTTCATTGAGCTTTCCGGTCACGGCCTGCACTCCCTCCGCCCCCCTGAGCCCAAAATGCCGCGGCTGGGTCGCCGCCAGGACAATGGGGAGACGCCCCTTGTGTGCCGACTGCAGTTGATCCATGAACGTCAGCTCCGATGCACGATAGCCCGGCGTTTCTTCGTTGGCGAGATTGGAGGCGATGACCCGTTGCCGACCACTACGAAGGTCGAGCGTGCGCTCCAACAACCGCATTGTTCGATCGAAGATCGTCATACTCCT
Source organism: Nitrospira sp. (assembly GCA_019636945.1). Taxonomy (GTDB): domain Bacteria; phylum Nitrospirota; class Nitrospiria; order Nitrospirales; family Nitrospiraceae; genus Nitrospira_D. The sequence continues at coordinate 56,394 of JAHBWO010000001.1, forward strand.
AACTCCTTTCAGCGTGACATCCCCTCGTCCTTGCAACCTGGATGCCCGTCTTCACATGCAAAGGTCACCCGCCGACGCAGTTCCAGGCTGCACGTCCTGGGTTCAGCCCTCCCGCCTCTTCAGCACTCAGTCACACACATGGATTGCCTGGAACAAATTTGCCCATCGGCAATTCTGGTTACCCTCCCGGCGAACTGGACGCCGAGTGTTCGCCCTCCCGATACTCCCGGAGTTTGTTGCGAAGCGTGCGAATGCTGATGCCCAACTCTTTCGCCGCATGCGTCCGATTGTCTTTCACACGGGCCAAGGTTTTGAAAATCAGCTCTCGCTCCATCTCCCACAGCGACCCATTGGCCGGTTGCGCTGCACGCACAAACGGGATGGTGACCTCCTCGCTCCGTTCAGGAGGACAATGTTCCGGCAAGATCGCGCCCTGGCCGGCCAACAACAACGCCCGTTCCATCACGTTCTCCAACTCACGCACATTTCCTTTCCAGGGCAGCCGTTGCAAATGTGCCAGAGCCCCGTCCGACACCACCGGGGGAGTTAGACCGTTTCTCATGGCCGATTGGTTCACAAAGTGGCGCGCGAGGATGGGAATATCGACGATCCGCTCGCGTAACGGTGGCACCGTTACGGGAAAGACGTTTAATCGATAATAGAGATCTTCGCGAAAGCGGCCTTGCTCAACCTCCCGATAGAGCACACGGTTCGTCGTGGCGATGACACGAATGTTGACGGGAACTGGGTCACGCCCGCCGATCCGATCGACCTCACGTTCCTGCAGGACGCGTAACAGTTTCGCCTGGAGGGCCAGATTCATTTCGCTGATTTCGTCCAAGAGGAGGGTGCCGGTGTGAGCCATCTCGAACTTCCCGACTTTCCGGATGACGGCACCGGTAAAGGCACCCCGCTCATGACCGAAGAGTTCACTCTCCAATAATCCATCGGGAAGCGCGGCACAGTTCACCGCAATAAACGGTCGATGGGCCCGTGGACTTCGCAAGTGGATAAACCGGGCCAGCAACTCTTTGCCCGTTCCGCTTTCGCCATGAATCAGGACGGTGGCTTGACTGGAGGCCACGCCTTCTATCGTGCTCAGGAGTCTCACCATCCCCGGATCTTGGCTGAGCAGGGCTCGGTGTTCCACTTGATGAACCGGCTGACCCAGTGCAACCCCTTCCTCACGGCCTGCTTTGAGATTGGCAATCGCCCGTTCCAGCACATCCATGGAAAATGGCTTCAGCAGATATTCGCTGGCTCCCAGCTTCATGGCCTCAACGGCGGTTTCAACCGTCCCATAGGCCGTCATGAGGACAATCGCCGTCTGAGGGGCGCGGGCCTTCATCTCCTTGATCAGCTCGAGACCAGTGAGGCGCGGCATGCGCAAATCGGTCAAGACCAACCAAGGACGAAACTTTGTGATCCGCTCCAATGCCTCTGTCCCATCAACCGCTCCCTGTACGGCATAGCCGAGTCGCCTGATAGTTTCCATCAAGGCGATGCGCATCGACGGATCGTCGTCAACGACCAGAATCCGCTCCTGCTCCTCACCGGTTTCTGCCGTCGGGACTTGCTTCTCACGGTCACTCATAAGACGAATCCTCCATGAGGACGATCTCTCCCGCCGATCGCTCGGCGTCATTGACATCACAGTCTTCGCAACCGGGGCCGGTCTTGGCACTCACGTCTCCGGCTACCGAAGGATGAGGGAGTATGATTGAACAGGCCGTGCCCTGCCCCACCGTGCTCTCGACGTCGATCCGTCCATGGTGGGCGTCCACAATGGAATGCACGATGGCGAGCCCCAGACCCGTGCCCTCGTCTTTCGTCGTAAAAAATGGATCGAACAGGCGCGACCGATGCGCCGGATCGATCCCCATACCGGAATCACGGACGGTCAGTCGTACTGCGGGAGACCCCAGCGTCTGAAGCGGTTCCTGGGAGAGACTGATTCCTAACTCGCCTCCGTTCGGCATCGCCTGTACGGCATTGACGACCAGGTTCACAACGACCTGTTTCAACTGTCCATCGTGACACCACAACAATGGCACCTCCCGGCTGATGTCCATACGGATGTTCACGGGTACTTTGGCAATCGCATGAGCGGCCAACTCGATCGAGTCGCTGAGTAACGATTCCGTGTCGTGCCACGCGCGGGTCAAGTGCACCGGGCGCATATACAGCAGCAGATTCGCCAACAGACCATCCATCAACCGAACGGCCTGCGAAATCTGCTGCGCGTACCGTTGCGTCGGTTCATGCGCGTCGAGGTCTCGTTGCAGCAGAGACGCAAAGAGTTCCACACTGCCCAATGGATTGCGGATCTCATGCGCGATCCGACCGATCAACTCACCCATCGCGGCGAGCCGATCCTTTCGTTGCAATTGCTCTTCGAGTTGATAGACCCGGGTGATGTCCTGAAGCAGCACAAGCTGCCCGGAATCATCACCGGAGTCGTTTCGAAGCGGGACCTGGCTGATGGACACCACGCTCTGTCCGATGCGTTGCGGGCGATCAGAGACGGTGAGGCCTCGCTCCGCCAAGACCTCCGGGATGCGATGATTTCGCAGTTCCACATCGCTCGCCCCAAGGAGCTGCTCCGCGGCGCGATTGCTGCGAGTGATGACCCCGCATTCGTCCACCACCACCACCCCCGTCGACAACGACTCAAGAATGCCATCCAAGCGCACGCGCATGGCTTCGTTATCGACAAGCTGTCGCCGAAGCGCATCGTTGCTCTGCGCAAGTTCGGCATCCATCTCCTCCACCCGTGCCGTGAGCGCACTGTAGGATTGCTGTAACGTATGCGCGGCCTCGTCGAAACTCTGAAACGCCGCCTGCAAGAGGGCCCGTTCGTCCGGATTCGTCGCCAGGCTGGTCATAGCCCCTCCGCTTTTCCTGTATGCCGGACCGTCTGCGCGGCCCCCTTGAGCGAGGCCGAGAGCCGGTTGACCATCTCATCATCCGCGCGGCCGAGTTCCGCCAGCGCCACCGTGGCGCGATCGTATTGCTTCAGTGCAGTCCAGTGCTGTGCCATTTGCAAGCGAGCCCATTCAGCCTGGCGCACATTGGGTTTTTTCTCCAATACCGACTGATACGCTGCGATCGCTCGTTCGTGCCGATTCAGCCGTGACAATGTGTCCGCGTAGGTCAACAGCGTATCGGAAGACGCGACCGCCCCGGCCTTGAGACCTTCTTCATACGCGAGCGCCGACTCTTCGAGCTTCTCCAACTCTCCCAACGTCTTGGCCAGCTCAAGGTACATCGCGGGACGCTCCCGATGACCGGGATGGCGCAGCAGCCACGTGCGGCACAACTGGAGGAGACCCTGCATGTCTCGCTGCTGCCGCATAGTCTTCACCAGCAATAGCACGACTTCCCCTTCGTAGGCTCCAAGCGGAAACTGAAAGCGATATCGCTCGAACACCTTCCGCGCCGCATCGGGGTCGCGCTGATCCAGATAGATTTTGCCAAGCCCGATCAAGGCCGGCTCGATCAACCCTGGCTCGGCGTGCGCCTTGATCACCTGCTGGTAAAGGCTGCTCCCTTCCGTCGAGAATCCCAGCCGACGATGCGCGTCAGCAATCTGCAGCAAGAGGGGCGATCGCGCATACCGTTGTCTGGCCACAGTTCCATGCCGATGGAACAAACTGACCACCGTCAGGTCATCCTGCGAGGCGATAGCGGCTTCCATCCATGGAGTCAGCAGCGCAGTCAGGCGGTCTGCCGCTTTCGCCGCCCAGGGATCGGTCACCTGGGCCGTCTTCAGCGTGATCTCCCGGTAGAGTCCAATCGCCTGGTTCATGTCATGACGCTGCTCTGCCGCTTTCGCCAGATAAAAGAGGGCCTCGCTCCCAGCTGGGTTTGCCGCTTCTCGCGCGGCAATGTCTTCCAACAGTGCTCGGTACGATGCGGCGTTCTGAAACGGAACTGGGACATCGTGCATCATGGCACTGACGGTCCGCCCCAGTGACTCGATGTCGCTGGTCTGCATCGTCTCCGTCTGCTGAGCCGCTAAGCGGAGCTTGGCCGTCGTGGCCGGCAGGCTATAAGGATAAAGTGCCGGCAGAAGGGCATAGACAAACTCTGCGAGTCGCTGGTTTGCGCCGGCCCTCAGGCTCTCGGCGAGCTGTAACAGCGCCGCGGGCGTATGCTCATAGCGGGGGTAGAGGTTATACAACAACAGCAGCAACTCCCTTGCGGAGGCGTCATGCTGGAGCCTGATTTCCGTCACGGCAAATCGGTGAATCGCAAGCGGATCTGCCTTGACCAAACGCGGCCACCGTCGATAGGCGAGGTCGAAGAGCGGTTGGGCGTCGGAATATCGCTGTTGCCGATACAAGGCATGGGCGAGCCCCAGTGTGGCACCTTGCAACAGCGGCTCGTGCTCCGTCCGCGTGCGCACGTTTGAAAATGCATGCTCCGCCTCGCTCCACTTGCCCATCGCCATAAACGCATAACCCAGACCAAGCAACGATCGCGGACCATCGAAGTGACGGCTCTCGGCATGCGCCATCGCTTGCTCATAGAACACCTGGGCTTCTTGATACCATCCTTGTTCAAAGTAGAGATCACCCATCCGCCACTCTGCTCTCCGGGCATTGACCGACTGCGGATGGTCTCGCACAAGTTTCTTGTACTCCTGGATTCCCGACGCGCGACCTTGGCCGGAGGAGTCCTCACGAAGAGCCAATTCAATAAGAAATGCCTTGGCCGACGGAACAAGCGGGCTTTCAGGGTGGTCCGTGATAATCTTGACGAAGAATCGTTGAGCCTCCGCCCACGCTTGCTTCCTGTACGCAGACTGCCCCTCCTGCCAAGCCAACCCATCGATCCCGGTCGACTGACCTTCCAGACGCGGGCCATCGTCCGGCAAGAGCAGAGCGAGTCGTTCAAGCGGCGCCTGACTTTTCACCGCGGCCGGCCGTCCACCGGCGGGCATACCGGGACTCTTCCCCGAGGGAAGCGCCTGTCCGATGACCAGCTGAGGCCCGGCCGCCCAGATGACACTCAGGAGCATCACTCCGACATATGGAAGACGGCATAGATTCACAGCGGGAAGATATCAGCAAGGCTCATGCCCTTCGCCTCACTCAAAATCTTGAGGAAAATCAGGAGAATTATCGAGAGGAATTGAGAATCAGCCAGAATCGCGTCAGGACTGGCATCGACTAGGTCGGAAGGTCGTCAATCTTTTGACTGGATACGCGGGGCCAGAGCGGAAGCGTTTCCACATGGGAGCGTGGATCGACTCCCTTGCGTTTCAGCTTTTCAACCAACGTGGTTCGATTCAAGTGGAGCAACTGCGCGGCTCTGGACGTAACCCCATTCGCTTTGCGCAACGCTTCCATGATGAGATGCTTTTCGTACTGTTCCACTTCTCTCGAGAGATTGATCCCATCGTCGTTGAACCGGATGAACTGTTCCTTGAATTCAGGCGTCATCGACCGGCGACCGAATTTTTGAGGCAAGTCCTCGACACCCAGCGTCCCCTGTTTTTTCAGGACAACCAATCGCTCGATCATGTTCTCCAGCTCGCGAATGTTACCGGGCCAATCGTACTCGATCAAGAACTGCAGCGCCTCAGTCGAAAAGCCCGACACATCCGTATGTTTGCTCTGATTGAACCGGGCCAGGAAATGCTCAATGAGCAGCGGAATATCGCTTCGGCGTTCGCGAAGAGGAGGAATCAGGATGGGAATGACGTTGAGCCGATAGAAAAGATCTTTCCGAAATCGCCGTTCCTCCACCTGCAACTCGAGATCCTGATTCGTCGCCGCGATAATGCGCACATCCACATGAATCGTGCGATTGCCTCCGACTCGTTCAAACTCCCGCTCTTGCAACACCCGCAGGAGCTTGACCTGCAAGGGAAGGCTCATCTCGCCGATTTCATCAAGAAAGATCGTCCCGCCGTTCGCCAATTCAAACCGACCCATCCGCGAATGAGTAGCGCCGGTGAACGCACCTTTTTCGTGTCCGAAGAGTTCCGACTCCAGCAGGTTTTCAGGAATGGCCCCGCAGTTGACCGGAACGAGCGGGCGGTCCCTTCGCAAACTGTTGAAGTGGAGCATCCGGGCAACCAACTCTTTGCCGGTCCCGCTTTCCCCTTGGATCATGACCGTGCTGTCGCTGTCGGCGACCTTTTGCACGAACTCCAACACCTGTTGCATTGGCTCACTGACTCCGACCAACTGCTCCAATCGATACTGATCACGGACGGCTTTCCGCAGCAGGTGGTTTTCCTGTCGCAGCCGATAGAACTCCGCCGCCTTTCGCACCACGACCGCAACCGTCTCAAGATCAAAGGGTTTGGTAATGAACTCAAAGGCCCCGGACTTCATGGCCCGAACCGCGGTTTCGATCGTCCCGAACCCGGTCATCATGATGGGAATGATTTTGGCATCCTGCTTGGCCAAACGATCGATAATCTCCAGCCCATCGATATCGGGCAACTGCAAGTCCGTGATCACGATATGAACGACCGACTCCTTGGCAATGTGAATGGCCGCGTTGCCGTCCTCGGCCATGGACACACCATAGCCTTCATGCAGAAGCACCTCCTGCAGAATTGCCCGGACGGCCGCATCATCATCGACAATTAATACGTTGACTTGGTTCATACTCATAAAATGTGGAATACGAAATGCGTGGCGGGCTTAGAATAATGGCCCACGGCACTCTTTGCAAGCGATATCAATTACTTTTACAAGGGTCGGTAAAACGGAAGTGGATCGAACATCCAGACATTCTACCCTCCGCCCATCCGACCAGAGGACGAATGCGCGGTCGTGATCCGGACCAGTGCTGCCGCAGGAACCCGCACTGAGAAGAAACCACATTTCCTCACCGCGCCATCGACGGAGATGGATGCATGTCCTTCACTCATGTCCTGTCGGTCCATCCGGAAGGGGGAGTGCGTCATGCAGCGTCCTTGTGAACCAACGTTAATCGTTAAGATACCGAAGCCTGACCCTATTAATCTGACAATAGATTGTGCTGGGCTATATCTTATATGGTATAGTACGCTCGTCCATGTGGGAGTTCTACGAACACCGTCGAGCGAGCAGGAGCCTTGATCGCCTTCCGGTTGAGTTACTGAAACGCTATGAGAAGTGGAAAGACATCGTGCAGATCTCAGGCCCGGCAGGCTTGCGTCTCATCAAGGAGTTCCACGATGAGCGGCTTCAAGGAGAATGGGAAGGACATCGATCATCACGACTGAATGTGCAGTATCGAGTGATCTACAAGGTTGAAGCCCAGCGCATCCTGGTAGTGGTCATGGACGTCACCGCGCACGATTATCGGAGGCAATGATGAAAATGAAAGACGTTCGTCCGGCAAAAGTACGGACTGCGGTGTCGGTAGGAGGATCCGTTCGGATCGTTCGTGAACTCCAGGGGCTCACGCAGAGCGAACTGGCTCGCAGGACCAAAATTCCGCAGTCCACAATCTCAGCGATCGAAAACGACACCATCAATTTGGGCGTCGAACGGGCCAAAACCCTGGCGCTGGTACTGCAATGCCATCCCGCCGTCCTGGTCTTTCCAGGCTGGGACGTGACCAAACAATCCGCTGCCTAACCACTGACCCGCGATAGTCAGCTCCACTCATCCACCAACCACTCCTCACTCGATCCTCAAGCAAGGACAGTGAGCGAAACACGCCTTCCTATTGCTGATCGGCCCAACAAGTGCTTCGTAAATCCATAGCTCAGTCGGACAGCGTATCAGTCATCTTGACCCATTCTAAATATGTCCACAGATATAATGGACCCACGGCGGGGACGACGGATTGGCCATTATCAATGAGCTCGACGTATTCACCATGCATGAAAAGACGCACGACCCCCTTTACTTTCTACATCAAAAATCACTCGGAGTTCGAGGACGTCGGCACTCGCATGCTTGCGCAATGGGCGCAGGGCATGGCCACCTCGCTTCGTCTTTACCGGACGAAGTCGCCAAGAGACCACTCGGGACACTTGACCCCAAGGCCGAGAGTCTGTAAAAGTGGAACTCCTTCAAATCATTAGGAAGCTGGCGTAGCTCAATCGGCAGAGCAGCGGTTTTGTAAGCCTTTCCGAGAGATCCCCACAAGTCCTTACTAAAACAGCAGAACACCGCTGCAGGAGCGTCGTTTAGCTGATTTTCAGGTTCAGTTTAGTTCAGTTCAATTGAGGGGAATTTGGTCGAATTTTGCTCTCAAGAGAACACGCCGGGAACACGTAGGGTTATTATCTAGAAAAGTTAGATTTTGGCGACGCTTCTTTCACAGTCCGGAGAAGCACTCGTCTCGCCCTTCCCTGCCGTCGCTCTATGCCTGTCTGATAGACCCCCCGCCGCAGTATGGGGCGCGCGCTCCCTGAAAAGGTTGATGATCTCCTCACAGGCGCCCAACTTACCCCCCTGCGGGCCCCTGTCCTGGCATGATCGCCTCAAACGAGGACAGCATGCCCACCTGTGAGACTCCTCTCTCTACCGTGAAGTCGACTTGGTTGCGAGGTGTAGATTCTGGATTCGTAGCGAGGAACCAGCATCCTTGGGCCGAATTGTCTAGCACCTTGGAAAATCATGGGGTTGGGCTAGGCGGCACGAAGCATCAATTCGGCATGTGTATCGAAGCAGATTCTACTCGCGAGAAAACGATACAGAGGGGGGATCAGTGTGCCGTGTCCTTACTCAATCACTGCCCCATTTCAATCTTAATGATGTGCCAAAGTCGTTCCAGCGGATTCAAGGAGTGATGCCCGCTACCCTTCTTGTTGAGGACCGCAAGCAAACCACCGATGACCTACTCGTTGGTTACTCTCAACGTGGAGGGTTCAGGAAAGAGGGTGTCAGTGATGCGCACCTGAGGCGACTGCTTGCGGGACTCGACGATACGCATGGCTTTTATTTTGGCCGTCGGGCAGTCTAAAATACAATTTCTCAGCCCCCCGTTTGTCTTTTACTCCTGACTTTCTCGTACTTCTCCTTCCGTACACGCCTGAGCAATCAAGAGACGACAAGTCTATCGCAGGGGAATAGAGTCAGACATAAGTCGTGTGATTAAAATCGAAACTGGCTGCCAAATGTCACAGTGTTTATTCTGGCTGCTTCTTCTTCATAACTGAGTTTCCATCGTCCGTGTAGATACCCAATCGAAAGTGCGAGCGCCTCGGTCAACTGATATCGTGCCAACACTTCCCCCTGGTAAATCTTTTCGCGCGCGCCAAGAAAGTCATCACCAGGCAAACCCGACGTGTAGTTGGTTTGCTCAAGATCAAAGCCTCCTAGCAGGGTGAGTTTATCCGTGACACGCGCCTCCAACTCCGCTTCGACATAGTGTGTGACATAGGAGATGTCCTCTCCAATTTGTGGATTGTGTCTCCCGTCAGCCAGCCCTCGCTCGTAGTGGTATCCGACCACCAATCCGATTCCTGGCTTGATTTCCCACATGATATGTGTCCCAAGAGTCCAAAAGCGAGTATTCCGATGCGCAAAGCTCTCGTTGTACGATCGGTCTCCGTATCGAGCTAACCCGCGAATGGTGACATTCTCGAGTAGCTTACGCTCCAGTTCTGCCGTTCCAAAGTGTGTCGTGACGTACTCACCCCCACGATCCGATGATCGTAATTCACCGGGACCGTGATTGCCCAAGAAGAGGTGCGGACCGTAGTGATACCGCATCCGGAAGATAGTCTCTCCTCCTGGAAGTGCTTGAGTCAGCTGCGCGCCATACGTGCCATGAGAAAAAGCGGCCTGGTCGGTAAAGACAAACCCTTGGGCTCGTGCCGTCAGGTCGGTTCTCCCCCAGCTCGATTGCAATGATCGCGTGAGGTGGGCAACGGGTTCAAACACCCCGCTTGAACCTTGACCGGTGGTCTGAATGACCGGTTGTGTAGGATCCTCTTGCAGTGACAATCGCTGAGACGCCGAGAACAGCGCAACGTCATCGGTATAGAACGCATTCATCTCTCCGCCAACATGCCATCCTGATTCAGACTCGACGTCCATCTTCATATCCTTCATCTCAGAGGCGTCCAAGCTCATATCAGTTTCAGCCTGGGCCTGGGAGCACAGCAGCAACAACACCAGGAACGGCCACCCACACCATCTAATTAGCTGTACTTTCACGCACGCCACCAATTTGTGTTGAAAGCATTCTTTAATGCCGAACCATTCGCCCCTGGATCTAGCGAGAGCCTCACACGACTGTCCGAATACACATAGCGCCTGCACTGGTATTCACTTTTTCCTCAAATCTTGTACGCAGGAGAGGCCCAACAGGGAGTTTCATCGCACGCAATACCCCCCTCGTTTACTTGTAATAGATAAATGCAAACTGGCGTTGTAGGCTTGGTTCGTACTTTATAGGGAAAGCGCACACATTTCTGTCACTTATAAGACAAGGAGTTCAAATTTCTCGTATTCACTGAGGGGAATGCCCCCGCTGAAATCAATTCGCAGCTTGGTTTCAGTGGAACAAACATGGTCTTGAGAATGCCTGACATGCAGCTGTGGGTAGGCGAGCAGTAACCCTCTTCCACCTGGGGTCGGCCTTGCAGTTCTTTGAATAGCTATGGTTGCCGAAGCCCGATGAGGGTTCGCCGCTTCTCAAGCGAAGTCTTGAGTTACGGATATCAGGAGGCCTCTTTTATTTTGCGAGGCTTCTCACATAATGAACAAGCTTCCACACTTCCTCGTCCGATAAATCCGGGAACGCCATCATCCCTGTCCCTGAAGAACCGTACTTGGTAATCCAGAACAGTTGCCCGTCAGAAATCTCGCGCATCATCGCACTGCATGTGAAATCGCGCGCCGGCGGCATCATTCCCCCGCTGACCGGTCCTTTCCCCTCTCCCCGCTTGCCGTGGCACAGCGCGCAGGCCATCGGCTTCGCGTCGTGAAGATACAATCCTTTTCCCACCTGAAGGACGTCGCTGGAAGCAGGAAGCGGATTCGTCTTAGCTAACATGTCTTCTGGAGCATTGGCAGTTTTCCTCGGCTGAACACAGGAACTGTTTTGCCCCCCTTCGGAGTCGGCCGCTACAGCCTGCTGGGTGAATGGGATAAGCCAGAGGATCACGGCCATCGTTGCTATCACGTTCTGTTTTGTCCTCATTGAATTCATCGTGCACTCCTTTTATTACAGAAGCCTTAGTAGGCATCCTGTTGAGTCCGAGCACCTTCGATCTGTATCAGTCGTCAGGGTGATGCTTGATCTCCGTGCGACTTTCCATTTGTGGTACTCCGGAGTTACCTCTCGATCATGATCGGCAAAGGATGCGGAGTGTGCGTTCGATGCCCACCGGCGGATGCCCGGCCCTCTCAGGCTTCGGATAGAATGGCTCGATGATTGCCGCCAGTCCCCTCACACCGAATGACATGACCTCTCTCATCAAGAAACCGCTCGAGACGGTACCTTCCAATGAGGTCTTGGAAAGTGGCACGTATATCCGTGGGGATTTCGCTCGAGATAATCTTGATGTTCAGGTTCCGCCACCCAAAATGGACCTGCGGGCCGAACCTCCGTCACCACCTTGCCGGGCCAAAGGCCCGACGCATTGACATCGGCGATGACTTCCTCCGCTGTTCGGCGTTGAACATCGGACGTGTAGTAAATTCCTGATCGATACGATGTGCCCACATCGTTACCCTGGCGATTCAACGTAGTGGGATCGTGGATTTGAAAAAACACCTCAAGTAGACTACGGAAGGTCAGCTTGACAGGGTCGAATACAACTTCAATTGCTTCTGCATGAGTAGCATGGTCGCGGTAGGTCGCGTTCGGCACATCACCGCCGCTATAACCCACCCGAGTCGAGCATACCCCTGGTAGCTTGCGAATAAGATCTTGCATGCCCCAGAAACAACCTCCGGCCAGAATGACCGTTTCCCTCTGACTCATATAGTTCGCTCCCTATCATGTACGTGGTGTCTTCACGTGCCACAGAACGTCTGATAACAGGCAGTTACTTCAGCAGGAGCTGGAGAGGCATAGGCTTCTAACTCAGAATCCTCCTCAAACGGTCGAGTCACGGCTTTCAGTAGCCGATCGAATGGTGCAAGGTCAGCATGGTCCGTGGCAGCCGCCAGCGCTTCCTCAACCCGATGGTTCCGTGGAATGTACAGCGGGTTTATGTGCCGCATCGCTGCAGCCCGTATTTCCGTTCCAAGACACTCGCGATCAAGACGCATGCGCCACTGTCTCAACCACATTGCGAGTGCTGAAGGCTCACGAAACATTGCCTGAAGGGGGCGGTCGTTACCCTCCGCTGCGTCGGCGAGGTATCGCCAGGCGAGCGTGTAATCGGCGCCTCGTGTGTGGAGCAATGCCAACCATTCATTGGCCAGTACGTCGTCTCCCTCCTCCGTTGTCGCTAGGCCAAGTTTCTTCCGAATGCCTGCAAGCCAATAATCATAATAGCGAGCGGGAAACGTTTCTAAAATCTCGAGAAACGGGGCAACCTTAGACTCTCGTGAGCCATTGGTCATCACCGGAGCAATGGCTCCGGCAAGACGTGCTAAATTCCAACGTATAATGTGCGGCTGGTTGTGATAGGCATACCGACCCTGCGTGTCGATCGAGCTAAACACCGCATGCGGGTCATACGCCTCCATAAACGCACAGGGCCCGTAATCGATGGTCTCGCCGGAGATCGTTGTGTTGTCCGTATTCATCACGCCATGGATGAAACCAACCAACATCCAGCGCGCGACAAGACTCGCCTGTCGATCAGCCACGGCCCGGAACCATTCCTGATACCGATGAGGATGGTCGGCGAGCTGAGGATCGTGCCGTCGAATTGCATAATCCACGAGTCGTTGTACCTGGTGTGGTTCCTCACGGGCCGCGAAGAATTCAACGGTGCCGATTCGCAGATGACTGGCCGCGACGCGCGTCAATACAGCCCCCGGCAGTGGACGTTCACGGAAAACTGGTTCGCCTGTCCAGACCGCGGCAAGTGCGCGTGTGGTCGGAATACCCATGGCATGCATGAATTCTCCGATGAGGTATTCCCGAAGGACCGGACCTACCGCTGCCTTTCCATCTCCACCACGAGAGAAGGGGGTTGGTCCAGACCCCTTTAAAGCCAAATCTCTGCGTAGACCATCCTTGTCTACCACCTCACCGAGGAGCAGCGCCCGGCCATCACCGAGTCGCGGTGCGAAGTGCCCGAACTGATGACCTGCGTAGACCTGGGCAATCGGAGTTGCGCCAATCGGGGTTTCGTCTCCTGAAAGGAATGCACTACCTGTTGGGCCATTCAGCATTTCTATCGGTAGACCCAGTTGAATACCTAGGTCCGTATTCAAGCGAAGAAGCTTTGGAGAGGGCACCTTGGCAGGTTGCCAGGGAACGTACATACCTTCGAGCTCCCTGGCATAGGTGTTGTCAAATTGGATGTGCGTACTCATTATGAAAATAGATGTGGCATCACCATCCGTCAACCTTTACTCCCGATGGTCACCACATGGTCCCTAGTCTGGTGCTATTGCTTTTGTAAAATTGGGTAGCCCAGCGTGTAGATCCATTTGTCTGCTTCGGCTGCGTGTGCAGGGGCCAATCCCTTAGCAGGCATGTGACATGGGATACATTCCGCTTTATAGTTTTTTGTGACAGAGTGAGTCATGTCTTCCTTGTTGAAGAGCCCCCAGGCCCACCCGTCTCCCCACACCTTCGAATCTTTATACCGTCCCTTTGTATCACGCACGAGCACAAACCAGCCCTTGACGGTGGTAGCATGGCCGACTGCAAGCCCGGTACTCATCGCCATCGTCTCTGCGTTTAAGAGTTCCTTTACCAGTACGGCGCCGTCCGGGAACTGCCCAGTCTTTTTATAATGGGCGATCGTTGAGGGCTGCGTATACACCGTGTGATACTCATTAAGGCCAGGCCCACTTTTCTCCAGTTTCTCATCCGCGTTGGCGTGAGCCCAGGTGCCAAGTGTGGGCCAGTCTCTGTAGTTATCCGGGACGCGGAGCGCCCCCGTAGCCGTATCGACATTCGGTGCAAACGGTCCTTCTTGCTCCGCATTGGATAAGCCAGTCAGCCACAGAGCCCCACATGCAATAGCAACAACTCCAAAAAACATTTTCTTCATGATCCCTCCCTTTACCTAATGATAGTTATGATTACCCAGCACTAAGAGTATCGAAATGGTGAAATAAGAATACACTTTGGCTCGCCAAGACTTCTGTCATCTAGGCGACAAATTCGGTAGATCCCTGGCAGGAATAGAATCAAGTGTGACGATTCGGCTGAGAGCGTCAAGGTCTCGCACACACACATAGCCCCTCGTGTAGGAGAGAATGTCTTGGCCACGCAGGGTTTTCATAATGGCACTCACATTGGGACGGGACGCCACGACAAGCTCAGCGAGTTCCTCATGGGTCATTCGAACGTCCACGATATAGCCAACGCCATGGCTGCAGGGCTGCCCCTCGAAGCACATCAAGTCAACGAGTGTCATTGCAACCCGCCTTTGTAACGGCGAAGTTAGTTGCCACTGCAGTCGACGATCAAGGAAGTGCAGCTGGTGACCATAGGTTTCTAGAAGTCCTTGCCGCAGATTTGCATCGGCCTGAGAGGCTCTTTCAATACTCACTCGATCAAGCTCCAACACAGTGGCCGTTCCATTTGCGACTGCCGATTCTGCATTCTGAAAGGTCGTCAAACCATAGGGAAGGTCTCCCAAGATAGCCCCAGATCCAAACAGCGACCTGGTAACGTAACGACCACTGGCCTCCGTGGACACCACGCGGACATACCCGGTTTCGATGACATATGTTTTTCCTGGCATGAAAGACTCATAGACCAACATTTTATCTTTCAGCGTGCGTCGCCGGATCATAGGAACGTTCTGGAGAGCAGTGAGCAACCTTGTGGCTAGCGCGTCTGGAACTCTCACGATGGAAACCTCTTGCTCATGGTGCCTGACAATGGAGATGGATCAATGACCAGTAGGCCCTGGCGTATTAGCATTAGCCAATGATACCACAGGGGTACTAGAGCACAATCTTCTGAAGCTCCTCTAGGTTGCAAATACAGAAACGAGTTCTGGTATAGGAGACCATCCCCTGTCGCTGCCACTCTTTCATGAGGGAATTGAGTGTTTGTCGCGCAACACCGAGGAGATCGGCAAATTCTCCTTGTGTCATTCGAATTTGTATCAAATAACCTCGCCCGTGTGGGCACGGTTGGGCTCCGAAACACAAAAGATCGGTCAGAACGAGGGCCGCTCGGCGTGCCAATGGATTGGTGAGCCGCCACCGGAGACGCTGCTCTCCAAAGCCTAGGAAAGCCCCATACGCCCTCATAAGAGTTCGATTGAACTCTTGATTACATTCCGCCTCTTTCTCTAACGCAGTACGAGAAAACTCTAACAGGCAGGTCGATCCGTTCGCTATGGCCTGCTCTCCCTGTCGAGGCTTATTAAGAGCAAACGGCAGATCTCCAAACATTCCTCCGGAACCTATCAAATCACAAGAGTTGTTGCAGGCGTCATTTTCGGTGTGAATGATACGAATGTACCCTTCCTGCACCACGAATGTTCGGCCAACTGTGAGACTCTTGCATGCCATCTCTCTGTGACTCATCTCGATTCGGCGAATAGGTTGTATGGCACCTAATGACACAAGAAGTGGTGTTGCAATATCGGGAGGAAGCTTCATCGTCTTCTGAATGGACTGTTGTGAATGCCCACGCTCTGATTTTAAAAGGAAAAGGCATCGTGCCCCACATTCACAATAATTGCTGTCACCTAGAAGACAGACACTCATCGTTCGTCGCTGGTACCTTCCAGTATGGCTTCAAATTAACTGATGTCAGTTGTATGCGTGAGATCTTGATAGGTGCGTCAAACAACCGACGTATGATCCCAAGGGCACCGCTGATTTGTTTTGAGTCAGACGTCTTATAGTAGCCAATATGATTGGACTACGATGTGTGAGCAGGTGGGCACTGAAGGCATATGGCTCTGGCCCTGGACTCCTTCTCAGCATGCTGCTATTTGTCTCAGCGCTGCCGTGCGAGGTCGCTGCTCAGGAAGCCGCGCTCACCTTTCTCCCGCTCCGGCCCTTTAACTTCGATGTGTCCTTCAACCACCGAACGTTTGCTCCAACGCGCCGGCTGCTCAGAACCATGATGCCGATCTATTATTCGGAAGATTGTCTCACCTGCCACGGATCCCCCAAGGGAATCCTCGACATGTCTGGTTACCCGCGAGAAGGTGCGCAGACAGGAGAACTCGCCGGCGCCATCAGCGTTCAGATTCCCATGGACCCCCAATAGCCACCAGCCCCTGTCGTTGGAGTGGAAGAGCAACAGGCTGATCGGCCGTCGATGAGTGGGGCCTGCTGAATCGACAGAATGACAACTCGTGCACGAACGCGTGATGAGAGCGGCATGGTGTGAAAAGCCACTGACGTACGCATATTGATCATGATGGTCATCTAGATGACAGACAGGTTCAAAGAAAATGACGTATGACAGTGCGCAGTCAGCCTAATAGTTGAACTAGAGAATTACGGCCGAAGCGACCAGGCCCATAGGAGAAAGGGCACATAGAGCTGGGCGCTCCGATGTCTGCTCGTAGAAGAAAGTACCGGATGGTGTAACTCGCTGTACGACCAAGGGAGTATTCATGGAAGGACAGGAACATCACAAAGCACAGGATTTACCATCGATTGCCACCCTCACATGGAGTGAGGTGACGCACCTGGCCAAACACGGCAATCCATCCCCGCCCCGTCGTGTCGAGAAGACCGAGGCCCAGTGGCGTGAACTGCTGACCGACAAGCAATTCCGGATCACCCGTCTGAAGGGGACTGAACGGGCCCACAGCTCTGAACTCTGCCAACTGTTTGAACCAGGCCGGTACGAGTGCCTTTGTTGCGGCACAGAGCTCTTTGATGCTGCGACCAAGTATCAAAGCCATACGGGGTGGCCGAGTTTTACACAACCGGTCTCGCCGGGAGTGGTGGCCTATCATCTGGATACGAGCCGCGGCACGCACCGAATCGAGGTGACCTGCAATGTGTGCGATGCGCACCTCGGCCATGTGTTCCCCGATGGACCAGAGCCGTCAGGGTTGCGGTTTTGCATCAATGCCATCTCCCTGCACAAAATTCCTATGCGTGAGTGAGGCCGGCTCTTATAGCAGATTAGGAAGTGCGTTCATATACGCAAAAAAGACATGATGATCATGCAACCAGGGATTCTTGCCCCACTTCCGAAAGTAGCGCGGTACATAGAGTTCACCATTCAGAATATTGCCGCCCTCTCTCGCGTCATGAAGACCCTGCAGACTCTCATTGATGGCGAGCGAACGGTGGCTGGTCTGGGTGTGCCGCTTATCCGCGCACTCGGGAAAGACATTCCAGGGCTGAAGGTATTTCCCACGCAGGTTGGGGGTGGAGTGACCGTCCCTTCAACGCCGGGAGCCTTGTGGTGCTGGCTGCGAGGTGAGGATCGTGGAACACTCTTCCATGAAGAACGGCATCTCATCGAGAGAGTGCGGCCGGCTTTGATGGTGCACCAGGCTGTCGAGGGCTTTCTGCATGCAGGAGGACGGGATCTGACCGGGTATGAGGATGGTACGGAAAATCCCAAAGGCAAGCTTGCGGAAAAGGTTGCCATTGTGCGGGGTCAGGGGGCCATGCTCGACGGGTCAAGTTATGTCGCTGTTCAACGATGGGTCCATGATTGGAAACGGTTCGACGAAATGACGGAACAGCAGCAAGATATCATGATCGGTCGACGACGACGGAACAATAAAGAATTGTCGACCGCACCGACCTCGGCGCACGTGAAGCGTACGGCACAGGAGAGCTTTCAACCGGCGGCGTTCCTGCTGCGACGCTCAATGCCATGGGTCGAGCGTGGAGAGAGCGGATTGTATTTCGTGGCCTTTGGGGCCTCGCCCGATCCGTTTGAAACGCAACTGAAACGCATGGTTGGAGGAGACGACGGGATCACTGACGCACTGTTCAAGTTTACGCGCCCCGTGACAGGGAGCTCGTATTGGTGCCCCCCAATGACCAATGGCCGACTCAACTTATCTGCGATTGGCGTCTAGGGAAACGAACTGGATGCCTACATAAACACAAGCATGTTTCTTAATTAGAGGAGGTCTGAAGATGACGACTCACCAGAACCGATTTCTGTACATCCAAACAAACGACATCCGTGAAGGGCAAAATGCGGTGTTGGGCTATGTGCGAAAAGACGATGGCACGCTGGATCCATTGCCAGGAAATCCGTTCTATACAGGGGGCACGGGCATCAACAATGACACCCATGGCAAGCTCGGCCCACATGACAACGACACCCCGCTGATTGTCAGCCAGGACGGGAAGCGTCTCTTTACGGTCAACACACACAGCAATACCATTGCCGTCTTCGATATTCAGCCCGATGGGTCGTTACGGCATGTGAAGGGATCGCC
Organism: Nitrospira sp.; assembly: GCA_019636945.1. Classification (GTDB taxonomy): domain Bacteria; phylum Nitrospirota; class Nitrospiria; order Nitrospirales; family Nitrospiraceae; genus Nitrospira_D. The sequence goes on from JAHBWO010000001.1 coordinate 74,830, forward strand.
GTTTCCGTCGCACGGTGTCGCCCCCAATAGTCTCTCGCTCAGTGGCATGACGCTGCTCGTGTCAAACCGGAATGAGGACTATCACCAGATTGAGGCGTTGCGTGGTGCAGCGAAAGCCAGCTACGTCTCGTTCACTGTAGAAAACACCGGTGCGTTACGATTTGTATCCAAAATCGATGTTGAGGACTCACAGAAACCGACCCAAGTCTACGTTCCCCAGTCCAACCCCCAGGTTGGGTTTGGCAATGACTTTCAGGTCGATGTGGATTTCGACGGTGAAGGAACGAGATCGTTTCTGGCTGGCACCAAGCCGAGCGTGCAGGGGCAACTCCATGTCTTTCAGGTGGGGCGAGATGGCCGACTCACTGAGCGAGGTCGTATGCAGTTACCCGAGACGAATGCCGGCTACAAGTACAAGGGCATGGACGGCGTTCCGTCGATGCCGCTCGGCATCTGGGCGCATCCGACAGAATCATTGCTGTACGTGGGCTTCGTGACGCGAAACGAACTCGGGGTCTATCGTTTTGCCCAGGACGGCGACATGGCGTTCTTGGGCTCCGTTGAGAACAGCGGTCAGGATATTTGCTGGTTGCTCACCAACAAAAAAGGGACGCGTCTCTATACGGTAAACAATCTTCCACGGTCTGATAAGGATGACAAGGCCGCCACAGTGAGTACCTATGACATTGCCGGTGAGCGAGCAGTCAAGCCTGTGGAGATCAGTCGACTGCAGCTGCCTTATCCTGGAGAATGGTTCATCAATAACCGCATGTTTCGTCAGCCGGGGAGTACGGCCTTTCAATGTGCGCTGTCTCCGGATGAGGCATTTCTGTACGTGATCTGCCAACGCATCAACCAGACCGATGAAAACAAGAGCGAAGAGGGAAATATCTTGCACAGCCTGCGACTCGATGGAGAGGGAATCCCCTCGGTCGCACAGTCACGACATCTCGGGCAGGATGGAGTGTATTATCGATCTCGCCCACAGGGCGTCGCAACATGCGACCGATCATAAGGGCGCTCATATTTGAGAGCACGCAATAATATGGTGCTCTCTGCATCGTAGACACGTCATGACACGATGAACTGTTTTTCAAACCCAAAGGAGGACATCATGAACACGAGCGGGAAAATGCTTATACTAGTTGGAACCCTCGTCCTATCGGCATTTCTGGCAGGCACAGGCTCCGCAGCCGAGGAGAAGGTTGTTTTCAACAAGGACGGTTCGCTCGATCGCCCGGTCGGCTATCGCGGATGGGTCCATGTTGGATCAACGATCCTACCAAAAGGTTCCGTCAATATCATCGAAAACAAACCCATACCAACGAATGAAATCATCAATACGTATGTGAAACCATGGGTGTATGACGCCTACATGAAAACTGGTCTGTGGCCTGAGGGAACCATGATTGTGAAAGAATTCGTGGCGTTAGGCGAACCCGATGAGGATGGTCTCGTCCACGAAATCTATTTTGCTGGTTTAGCCGCTCTTGTGAAGGACAGCAAAATATTTCCGGCGCAGACCGGACACTTGGGCTATTTTGCCTTTGGTCATCAGCGAGAGCCTTATCTCGAGCGTGCGGTTCTGGCGGATCGGTTCAAGTGTTCGTCATGCCATGAGAAGCTTGCATCGGACCAACAATATATTTTTGGGGATCGCCACATCGGCCTTCGACGGTAGGCAGTATGTTCTCCATGCGACATACCCACAGGGAGGGATATCATGCACATGGTCACCAGATGGACAAAAGGCATCGGTGTTGTCGGTGTGTTGCTTGGGAGTTTGCTCTTCACGGGGTGGGATTTGGGCTATGCGTTTGATGGAGAACAACATCCATCGATAGAGCAACAGAATCCATCCCAAAGTTGGGACAAAAAATTTCCGGGCACCTCGCGATTTACGGTCTTGGCGGATTTCGGCGGTTCCGCCGTGAGGGACAACGAGACCGGGCTGGTCTGGGAACAATCGCCGGAGACAAAAACCATGAATTGGCTTAATGCACGATTTCACTGTACCAGCCGTAAGGTCGGTGGACGCATGGGTTGGAGACTTCCGTCGGTGCATGAACTGGCCAGCCTCGTGGATCCTTCCGTCTCCCCAGGCCCCACGATCCCGTCGGGCCACCCCTTCGTGAATGTTCAGGCAGCTCATTATTGGTCGGCATCGTCGTTCGCGGGTAAACCATCCCACGCGTGGAACGTGGGCTTCGTCATGGGCATGGTGCACGACATCAAAATCATCGATAGCCACAACGTGTGGTGCGTGCGGGGTGGGAATAATGCGGCTGCCTATTGAGGCCTGAGAGCAGTCCTATGTTGATTAAAAGATGTTCGTTTGGCAAAAGAGACATCGAAACCGGTCTAGGTTGAGTGTGTGCACTGTCATGGCTCACGACAGTGCTTGTTTTCTCGACCACCGTCGGAAAGGATTCATAGATCTACACGTTCAATTTCTGGGGTGACATTACAGAAACAACACCACGAATTCGTTTCCCGTGGGAGGGAGAGAAGTTTCTTTGTCTGTCTCAAAAGAGCAATATGCCCATCTGAAACCCTCTGACACTCATGCGCTGTACCCCTGTTGTAATGATGTGGTGCAGTGTGAACTTGGATTTCATCCTCCGTATGCCTGGGATGCACTGCTTGCGTTTCTTGCAGACCGACTCATTGCGGACGTCGAGCACCTCGACAAGGGACACTACCTCCGCAGTCTCACCCTTGAATCGATGGGGAAGGCATATGTCGGATGGGTCGATGTGTCTCTGAGTCCCCATACGCCAGCCTTAAGAGTCACAATATCATCATCGTTGTCCGCCGTGATTCCACAGGCGCTCGAACGCGTGGGGCGATTGTTCGATGTGTTTCACAATCCTCAGGATGTTACTCCAGCGATACAGGCTTTACTGCCCATTGCTGGCTTGCGGGTTCCTGGTGCCGTGGACGGATTTGAAGTAGGGGTGCGTGCGATCGTCGGACAACAAGTGTCCATCAAGGCCGCGCGGACTCTTGTTGGACGCATCGCTCAGCGGTTCGGAGACGCAGTAAACACACCCGACACAATGGTGACTAAGACATTCCCCAATGCCCAAATACTGGCTCACTGCATCTGCAGCGATTTAACGGCTACAGGCGTAACAGCAAAGAGAGCCGTCTCTATCATTGCGCTTGCACAGGCCGTCGCCACTCGGACTATTGTACTGAGTCCAGGGGCACCGGTTCCCCAGACTATTGCGAAATTACAAGATTTGCCTGGAATCGGCGAGTGGACGGCACAGTACATCGCCATGCGAGCCCTGTCCTGGCCAGACGCCTTTCTACACACCGATCTTGGCGTGAAACACGCGTTAGGGGAACGCAGGCCTAAGAAGATTCTCGCCATAGCGGAGTCCTGGCGACCCTGGCGGGCCTACGCGACCATGGCCTTGTGGCATTCGCTTTCGCCCGATGCTCTCAAACGGCACAACACGTATAGGAGGGACACACATGAATCTTCTGAGTGCAGAGATCATTGAAACTCCCATTGGGAACATGCAGGCCATTGCGTCTGCACGTGGGCTCTGTGCATTGGAGTTTGTGACGCCATCTCGACAACAATTGTTAATGGCACGGCTCAGTCGGTGGTTTTCAACCGAAAGGATCGAATGGCAGAGCCATTCCGTTATCACCGATGCCAAACGGTGGTTGCAATCCTATTTCAACGGCCAGTTCAACGAACTGTTTGAATTGGCTGTGGATCTGAGGGGAACGCCGTTTGAACTACGGGTGTGGAAGGCGTTGCGCCACATAACAATCGGACGAACGATCTCCTATTCCGAACTCGCAACGCTTGTTGGAAACCCCAAGGGGTCCAGAGCCGTTGGAGGTGCCTCGCGAAGAAATCCCATGTCCATCATTATTCCCTGCCATAGGGTGATAGGTGTCGGTGGCCATTTAACTGGATACGGTGGGGGCGTCGGACAGAAGCAGTATTTAATCGAGCATGAGATACCAGAAAAGCAAACAGTACGTCTTCGCCGCGAAGGAATAGGTGTCGTTGCATAAGAGACCTTTCCTCAGAGGCAACCGTGCTGAGAAGCTATTCGTATCGGGTGATCTGGATGACCATCAGTCGTGGTCGAACACCTGAATAGCGACACGCTCGTACCCCGCTGGTGAGGCCAGCGGGGTACTTCATTTAATTTTCACTTTTGGGGTGGTACGGAAAATACATCATCCGCTTTAGGATAGGTATCGATAAAATAATCAAATGATGGTTGCTATTATTTGTTCATCCCTGCAACAGCCGGCACAACGTAGGGAAACGATTTTGGATGCCGATCGAAGGTATTGGCATAGTCCGTCACCGCCCGCCCCAGGAAGAGACTCAGGGCCACATCCATCGCATCGTCCGATGGTCGCCTGCCATTGAGTGAATCGACGGTGTACGCTGCTTTGGTACCCACCTTATACGTCAACATGTCGGGCAGCAAGCGATTGGCAATGCTGTCTGCATAGGCGACCGGATCCTTGATGCGTCCGTCGAGGACGACGGCCTTGAGTACGTTGCCGGAGAGAGCATACTTCCTGGTCATATCTCGATCAGGGCGGTGGCCGACATGCTCACTGACTTCCATCGGATTATTGTGCATAAATAGGTGCGTCATCAGGGGATTAGCTAGACGGTTCACTTGTTCCCATTTATCGATGTTGTACATGGCGCTACTGGCAAAGACCGCGATCTCGGACGGTAGCAGCTCGTTGGGGACTTCCATCACAAGCGCAGTGGTATAGAACGTTGTGAACAGATCCTTCGCATTTTCAAAGGCTCTCAAATCGAGCGTGCTCTCATCAAATTCCCGGTTGAATTTGATGATCCCGTCTGAATTGCCGACAAAGGGGTCCCTCGCCGCACCTGACCACACCCGGATGCCATTTCCCAACACTTTCTCAGCCCCGATGGGCACTCTCCCGACTTCATTCCCCAGTGTTCCGACCGCCGGGTTTGCCCGATCCACAACACCGATGGCGAGCTCACTCCCCTCGACATGCGCGGTAATCGTCAGACCTTTGCCAGTCATATTTCGGTTGGATGCAATATGAAAACTATAGACCCCGTTCTCGCCAAGCACCGGTTTACCGTCCCCTTTGGTAGTGGGGTTGACGTCCATCAAGAACACGGTACGGCCTGGCTTTTCCGCATCAAACACGTATAAATCAGTCAGGTCATAGGCGGGAAATTGTTTAGCTAAGAGGCTTTCAAAATGATGGCTCGCTCGTGCTGAGCTAAACAGCACTCCGCCGGCTAACACCGTGGCCATGGCTAGATACAGCTTGCGCGTCAATCTTTTCTTCATCGGGCGATCTCCTCCCCTCAAGATTGTGAAACGATCCAGAGCACAGAGTCTGACAATTTATGGCTCTCAGCGGCACTGACGCAATGGCGCGCAAGAATTCCGGCAACGACTTAGTCTGGATGCGTGACCACGAATCCTTGCGCTCGACATCACGGACGGGACTCTTTGGTCGCTTTCAGACGCGCGACGATTTGACTCGTCGTGACCACTTCATTCGCCAGGAATTCATAGTTCACCAAGGCCGCTTTCTTCGGCAATGGCCCAGCTCCGGCCGTGCAATCCGCGACCAAGATAACGGCAAAACCATTTTCAACAGCGTCCCGCGCATGTGATTCGACGCAGAGATTACAGGCCATTCCGCACATGATAAGTGTCTCAATGTTATGCTCACGGAGTTGAATCGACGCATCGCCGGTCCAGAAATTACTCAACCCCTTATGTGGATTCATCACAATGGTATTGTCGTCAGGTTCCAATTCAGGATGGAATTGGTGTCCCCATGTTCCCTGTTTGAACATGTTATTCGCAAACATGAGTTGGTCAATGGCGTTAAATTTACTTCGATCCCAGTATTTATAGTCCTTCTCGCTATACATGTGCGGCGAGTAAAACACACGAATGCCCACGTCTTTGGCCGTCTTTACCAGCAGCTTTTCGTGTTCCACCACTTTTGAGGCTACGACTTCTTCGCCAACCAATGGCCATCCACCACCACCGGGAGAAAGAAAGTCATTCTGCGGATCGGTGATAAAGAGGGCGGTGTGCTTGAGGTCGAGGTGTTGTTTCCGTACCGGCATAAAGGCCTGCTGATAGACATATCCCTCTGGTGTAATTCCAGACGGTGTAACGAGTAGACTCACAGAATCTTTTGTGGCCCCTACAGCTGCGCTATCACCTGCAATAACCGAATGTGCGGCCAGTGCCGATGCAGCAACACCGGTCCATGTCAGAAAGCTACGACGGGAAACATCATTCGGAGACATGCTCTTTTCCTTTCCGTTGAATTAGTCAGACCGACTGTTATTTGTCCTCTTTCACTAGGGAAATGCTCACATACCTGTTTCAATCTAATTTCCAGGTAAAGAGTGCTTAGCCCAACCTTACACGTTGGCCCATGACACAATCCTTACAAAGTCTGTTGCCCACGATTACAGTTATTTCTATTTCCAACAGGGTTCAAGAAAGTACTGTGCAACTTAATCCATAAATGTTCCCTAGTCTGTCATGTGCATGACAAATCAATACAAATAAGTTTTTCATTTTGTCATCTACGGAAGGTCTGATTTATTCCCCGTTGATGATGTGCCATGAGGAAGGCCTCACTGAACGGGAGGCTCGTCCCATGCCGCAGCAAACATTTGCCGAGATCACGTTGAGCACTATTGCAAGACCACCCGATGTGAACCGTTCCTCGGCGAAATGAATCGTGTTGTGGCCTGGACGGAGTTAGTCGCCACGATCGAACCAGTCTATCCTAAAGGCAAAGGCCCCGGGCAATCCGCCGATCGGGATCGAACGCATACTGCGGCTGCATGGTCTACAAAAGTGGTTCAACCTGCCGGATCCGGCGGTCAAAGAGGCACTGTACGACTCGCGGGCCATGCGGCAGTTGGTGGGCATTGATCTGGGCCGCGAGCCTCTGCCTAACGAGACGACGATCTGCAAGTTTTGGCATCTGCTGGAAGCGCACCAGATCGGCGAACAACTCTTTGCCCGGATTGGGGAGTATCTGACGACGCAGGGGCTGCAAGTCAGCCGAGGCACCATTGTCGATGCCACGATCATCAGCGTGCCCAGTTCGACGAAGAATCCCACAAAGGAGCGGGATCCCGAGATGTATCAGACAAAGAAGGGCACCCAGTGGTATTTCGGCATGAAGGCCCATATTGGCGTGGACAGCCAGACGAAGCTGATTCATTCGGTCGCAGCCACGACGGCGAATGTGCATGACAGCCAGGCGTGACCGGAGTTGCTGCATGGCCAGAAGACACGGGTGTGGGGCAATGCCGCCTACAGTGGACAACGCCACGTCATTCGTCAACACGCGCCCCAGGCCCAGAGCTCCGTGCAGACGAAAGCCCATCGCCATCGGCCGCTGAGTGAGGAGGAGCGAGCTCGGAACCGTACGAAATTGAAAGTACGGGCGAAAGTGGAGTATGCGTTCCTGGTGATTAAACGGATCTTCAGATGGGTCAAAATCCGCTATCGGGGGCTGGCGAAGAACGCCCACTGGCTCCAGATCAGCTGCGGTTTGGCAAATCTGTATGTGGTGCGGAGGCGCCTATTGGAGGGAATCTAGCCGAAGGGCGTGCGAACAAGGTTCCGGGCACCCGACAGCGAGCGACACCCGTAGCTGGAGCTCCTGCCCCAGCGAATTTACAGCTGAGTACCCGTACTGATCCAGTCGGGAATAGAGTTCGTCACGCAAATGTGAATGAATCAGACGCTCCCTAGGAGAATCATAGGCCGAGGGGCCGGACTGACACGTAGCGCCGCAAACCGCTCAAAGGTAAATGTTCCGTCTGGCTACGGGACCATGTCCAGCAACAATCGTCCTTAGCCTCGAGAAATGGGATTGAGTTCTACCGCACCGCAGACAAGACATGAGGCGATGTAACAAACTTATTTCGTTCTAGTGTACATGGGTGGGTACTGTGCCGGAGACGAACACAATCTGGCATCTAGTCCGATGGCAACACCGGCGGCGATCTCTCCCAACGCATCAATCGCCCGAAGACAGATGTAGGCCCGTGAGTAGGCAATAACGTTCTGAGCACGGAAGGTATTTAGAATAGGCGTCACATTTGATCGGGCCGCCAGGACGAGTTCGGAGAGCTCTTGATGCGTCAGCCGGATATCAAGAACATACCCGGGATGGTGGGGGCACGACTTCCCTCCAAAACACATCAGATCCAATAGGACCGTGGCAATCCGCCTCTCTAGGGGCATGATAAACTGCCACTGCAGTCGACGATCAAGAAACCGAAATTGAAGGCCATAAATTTCCAGGAGTGTCTGCCGTACAGCCTCATCCTGGCGCACAACTGTCTCTAAGGCAGGGCGCTTCAGCTCGATCACGTGGGCTTCTCCGCTCGCGACAGCCACTCCGCTCTGCTCAAACGTGGCAGGACAGAACGGAAGATCTCCAAAGATCGATGCTTTCCCTAGCAGCGCGCGCGTGGCCACCCGTCCATCTGCTTGGGTAGTTCCTAAACGCACGTATCCGTGCTCGACAATATACACTCTCCCCGGTTGGAATGTCCCATAGATCAGCACCTTGTCCTTTAGTACATGCCTCCGAGCAGTTCGGAGACCTGTCGCAATTGTTAGAAAATCTGTGGCGAGTGATGTTGGGACCTTCATATAAGGCGTATTCGGTTTGGCCGTACGATTTGTCTGTGATTTTATTTTTATTTTGTCATGTACATGACAGTATCCCGCCCTACAAACGTGTCATGTAAGTGCACGTCATCTTGACGCTCTAATTTTATAGGAGGTTTGCATGTATAAAACAAGTGGTAGGCACACAGCCCGAATCGTTCTGGCGGCAACCGTCGCCCTTGGAGCAATCGCGTGCTCAATTGTCGGCAGCTCCAACTCCGCAACAGCCGGCTCTCCTCCCCCAGGCGCTCCTCCGTCTACAATAACTGGTGCGATTGAGTACACCCCTGAAGGTAAAATGAAAAGACCGCCATTTTCCGCTTTTCGGCATTGGGTGTACATTGGAACTCCTCTGACTCCGAACGATATGAATGATGGCAAGGCCAATTTCCCCGAATTTCATAACGTCTACATGGATCCAGAGAGCTTTGCGTACTACGAAAAGAACGGGAAGTATCGAGACGGCACAGCGATCGTGAAGGAATTGGTCAGTGTCGGCACAAAAGAAGCGGCCAGCGGTTCAGGGTATTTCCAAGGAGAGTTTATCGGGCTTGAAGTCTCCATTAAGGATTCCAAGCTGTTCCCGAAGGATCCCGGCAACTGGGGTTTCTTCAGCTTTGGCCATTCGTACCCGCTCAAAGACGTGTCAAAGCCGAACAAAGTCGATGAGTGCAACAAGTGCCATGAGACGAATGCTGTAGATTTCGTCTTCTCACAGTATTATCCCGTGATACGTGCAGCGAAACCCATGAAATAATAACCTCCTGAACCAGGTAGCCGGTGGCCACAAACCATCGGCTGCCCAGCTCTACCCATTGGTCCATCGTGTAAGTCGTGCCTATGAGATCACCTCTCACACTCGCGCTATTGTGTTTCGGCCTTGTTGATGTTTTTGGCTTGAGCGGATGCCTCTCTCCTCTCGCGACCCACCGTGCTGTGTTGGAGTATGACCGGACCGTCAGCTACGTCGAGGCAGACCTTCTACTGCTCAACATCGCACGTGCACGATACCATAGACCCGTGCATTTCACGGCAGTGTCAAGCGTCGCCGCGACGTTCGATTTTCGAACGGATGCGGGAATTCGTGGAGGGATTGGGCATGCTGTTGACCCGTCAGAATACCCGCTTGGTCTGGAATATGGGATGAGTGTTGCGGAGAATCCGACGATTACCATCATCCCTATCACTGGCGAGGAGTTTACGAAACGAATTCTTCACCCTCTCAGTGAAAACACCTTGAGAGCCTTGATGTACCAAGGCTATGAACTCAACATGCTGTTGCGTCTGATGGCGAGAGGACTCTCGTTCGAAGACCGTGATGGTCAACATTTATTGATTAACCGCCCTTCTGAGGGAGATGGCTTCATTGAATTTCGTCGCCGGGCACTGCATTTAGCTGGTCTGGAGAAAGAGCGGCACCTCTATGTTGAACCGCTGTTGTTCAATGATACCCAGACGTTGCTGGTTCGCCCCCCCGACCCGCGTGAAATCGTCGACGCGACGGAGAAAGGGTATCGCTGGGAGGTCAATGTCGAAAACGGCACTCATACCGTATGGCGTCCGACAATCGGACGGCTCTTGATCTCTAACTATGACTCGAGACGCCTGTCGAACGAGGAACGGAGGCAATTACATTTGGAGGCGCTCCAGTATCCTGAAAACCAGGTATTGGTCGATATTCGACCTGGTTTTCCTGGTGGTGATTATCCGCTTCATGGCACGTTACTTCTGAGAAGCATCAATGCCATTGTTGGATTTGTCGGCCGGAACTTCGAGGAAGACCGCGAATTTGCCGTTACGCCTGATCCAAGAACCAGTACACCCGTGCGTAATCCAATACACACACTGGAAATTGTCGAATCGGCTCGTAAGCCTGACGAGATCGAATTCGCCGTCTCCTTTGAAGGGAAGTATTATTCAGTAAAAAAGTACTCGGTCGAACAGAGGACGGAGTCCAATTGGAATCAAGAAGCCTTCGCCGTGCTATCCCATCTCTTTCAGATGGCGGTCACGGATTTGGGCAAAGTCCCAACTCCAGCGATTACCATTCAGAAATGACGGGGCGATATGTCTACCGATCTCTCGAGTCTCAAAATATCTTCGGTCTAGATGAACAATGATCCAGAACGCGTTCTCGACGCTCATGGACATTCGACGACTCGCACCAAACCCTTCATGGCGCCCCTTGTCCCTCGTGCTTGCACTCACAAGGGCTTTCATTGCTTGTGGGTTGTTTCTGCTCAGCGCGGACGTGATGGCGTTCGATCCTCTTCGCGCAACAGACAAAGAAATTCCCCATCTCCTCGGATTAGGCAATCCGAATGACTTTCTCTTAATTGAGAGTCGTCCCATCCAACGGTCCGTTGAGCTCGGCCGGTTTCTGTTTTTCGACAAGCGCCTCTCAGGAGACGGCACGATCGCCTGTAGTTCGTGTCATCTGCCTTCTCGCGCGTTTACCGATGGGAACACTGTTCCAACCGGCATCAAAGGCCAGCCTGGCCATCGGAATACCCCCACTATTGTGAATCGCCTGTACGGTCGGTCATTCTTTTGGGATGGACGAGCGCACACGCTTCCAGAACAGACACTTGAACCGTTTCTCAGTCCGATTGAACACGGGCTCTCTCAGCGCGATCTCCTCTCCATGATCAAGTCAATTTCAGGTTACCGCCGTCTGTTTCGCGAGGCATTCGGCACGGATGTGACCGAGGATGGCATTGCGACCGCCCTGACCCATTTCCAATGGACCATCCTCTCCGGCAACAGTCCCGTAGACCGATTCGATTATCTGGGAGATGCGGCCGCTCTCCCTGCCGCCGCACAACGCGGGTTCCTCGTGTTTCGAGGCAAGGGTGGCTGTGTGCGGTGTCACGCCGGCCCTAACTATACCGACGAGCAATACCATAATCTCGGAGTGGGTTGGGAATCCTCTCACATCGACCTCGGCCGCTATTCCGTGACCCGTCAGCCGGAAGATATCGGCGCGTTCAAAACACCGACCCTGCGAGAGGTCGCACAGACTGCTCCATACATGCACGATGGTCGATTCAAGACACTCAGAGAAGTGGTGAACTTTTACAATCACGGAGGGGTGAGCAACCCACATCAGGATTCCATTATGCGACCTCTGTTTCTGAGTGACGACGAACGAGAAGACTTGGAAGTCTTTCTCAATAATCTGTCTGGCGAGGGATGGCAACAGGCGGTTGCACCTCGTGTGTTTCCAAAGCAATGAGTTGCTTTTTTGACATTTGCATTAAAGGTCCACGGAATCTAAACGTGTTGCAGAGGTCTATGGTGAGCGATTGTACCCTGCACTGTTTTTCTTTTGACCGAGGCCCGTATTACCGCAATGACCGATCGAAGGGTGCCAGACGTGGGCGAGGTCATCATTAATGAGACCTGCAGAACATTGCTCGACGACTAGCCTAATCGCCTGCGAGGAGTGCGACCTCCTCCAACGCCCGATCGCCCTTCCCGCCGGTGGATGGGCGCTCTGTCTAGGGTGCAACGGTCCCCTCTATCGATATACACCCGGCAGCCTCGACCGCGCACTCGCCTTCTCGGTCAGCGCCGTGGTGCTGTTCCTCATCGGCATCACGTTTCCGATCATGGAGCTGGAAATACAAGGGAATGTGTCCTCTTCGAGCCTCTACACAGCGGTGCAACAACTCTGGAATCAGGACCAGCAGATATTTGCGGTGCTCGTCGCAGCCACAACCATGATACTACCGACCCTTGAACTGACAGTCATGCTCTCGGTGTTGCTTGTATTGCGAATACGACGTGCGTCTGCGTGGGTTCCCAAGCTGCTACGCCTGCTGACACTTATGCGTCCGTGGGGCATGACCGAAATCTTTTTTATGGGGGTGCTTGTGGCCCTCGTCAAGTTGGCACACATGGCCGATATCGTGATCGGGGTCGCCCTGTGGTCACTAGGAGGCATGATGGTACTGCTGATTGCCGCGAGTCGGTCATTCAATCTTCGGCATTTGTGGGAACAGGTGTCCCCGCAATGACCCCATCCCTGCACACGGCGAAAGCGCTTGGACTCTGCGCCTGCCATACCTGTGGCCTCGTTTCGCGACCAGTCCGAGAGGGACCATCGTCGTGTAGTCGGTGCGGCACTGTACTCCGTTCCCGTAAATCGAGGAGTATCGAACGTGCTACCGCCTACCTAATAGCCGCCTATATTCTCTATATCCCTGCCAACGTGCTCCCGATCATGGAAACTCACTCTGTCCTAGGCAAAGAGGAGAATACCATTTTGAGTGGTGTCGCATACCTGTGGCATACCGGATCATGGTTGCTAGCCCTTGTCGTGTTCATCGCTAGTCTCGTCGTGCCCGTGCTGAAGCTCTTGGCGATGACTCTTCTCCTCATCACTGCCCACTACCAGTCTGACTGGCGACCTCTCGAACGGACAAAGCTTTATCGATTAGTTGAATTGGTCGGACGCTGGTCCATGCTCGATGTCTATGTCGTCGCGGTTTTGGCTGCGTTGGTACAATTTCATCCGCTCGCAACAGTGACACCTCGCAGTGGCGCTGTGTACTTTGGAGCCGTGGTAGTACTCAGTATACTCTCCGCTATGGCCTTTGATCCCCGACTGATCTGGGATCCGGCTCACAAGGAGTCTTCAACCCATGCATGACAAACACACAAGTGAGTCCTTAGAGGTGGCACAGGCCGTAGCTGCACCAAAAGGGAACTGGTCGCTTCATCTTGTATGGTTAGTGCCAATCGTCTCCGTGCTAATCGGTGGATGGATTGCGATCAAAGCCGTGCTCGAACATGGGCCGACGATTACCATTACTTTCGAAGCTGCGGAAGGGTTGGAGCCCGGCAAGACAAAAATTAAATACAAGAATGTCGATGTAGGCGAAGTGAAGCAGATTACCATCAGCGAAGACCTCTCGCACGTCATCGTGACCGCAGACATGGTCAGCAACTTCTCCGCGCATCTCGTCGAGGACACAAGGTTCTGGGTCGTCCGCACACGGGTGGCGGGTGGACAAGTGACGGAACTCGGCACACTCTTCTCCGGATCGTATATCGGCCTGGACGTTGGAAAATCCCTAGTATCGAAGAGAGACTTTGAGGGGCATGAAGTCCCTCCGATTATCACAGGAGACGTCGCAGGGAGACAATTTATTCTTCGAGGGACTAGCCAAGGATCGCTCGATACCGGTACCCCTATCTACTCTCGCCGCGTGCCCGTAGGAAAGGTGTTGTCCACTGAGCTCGATACCGATGGAACCTCTGTGGTGACACGAATCTTTGTCGCAGCGCCCCATGATCGCTACGTGACCGCCAACACAAGGTTCTGGAACGCAAGCGGTGTAGACGTGACCGTAGACTCTGCCGGGCTAAAGATGCGTACACAATCCCTGATCTCGATCTTAGTTGGTGGCATAGCCTTTGAGACCCCTCCGAACGCCTCAGTCGCACCGCAGGCTGCTGAGAACACGAGTTTTGTGATGTACCCAGATCAAGACACGGCGATGAGGCGATCCACGCAGGGGACGCTCCGCTTTACCGCCTATTTCACGGAATCCTTGCGAGGCTTGACCCTTGGAGCTCCAGTTGAGTTGCACGGGTTCCCAGTCGGCGAAGTAGCCGGTATCGAGATGGACTACGACGAAAAGACGAGAACCTATCGGTTCCCAGTTGAGCTTGCACTCTACCCTGACCAATTGGCGAGGCATCTGCACCACGACGATATGCACGTGGCCCACACAGAAGCTCCCATCAGGCAGAAATTTGATGCACTCATCGCCCGTGGACTACGTGCACAACTCACAACAGGTAACCTCCTCACCGGACAGCTTTTCGTGGCGCTCGACTTTTTTCATGATGCAACCAAAGCATCGGTCAATTGGGGGAAAGTTCCGCCGGAACTGCCCACAACTCCGAGTAGCCTTGCGAGCCTCCAGCATACCTTGTCCCACTTTGCACAGAAGGTGGACAAACTGCCGGTGGAGGAACTCATCGTAGATGTTCGCCGAACCCTCGGTTCCCTGCAGGCGGTGCTGCGGAGTACTGATGCGTTGGCGCAGCAGCTGGACAAACAGCTTGCGCCGAAGGCTGAGGAAGCGTTGCAAGAGTTGCGGCGCACACTGTTCGCCGCAGAACAACTTCTGGCGACCGATGCACCCCTTCAGCAAGATGCTCGCGACGCGTTACGTCAACTGGGACGGGCCTCTCAATCCCTTCACGAGCTGGCGGAATTTCTCGAACGCCACCCCGAATCCCTCATTCGTGGGAGAACAGAGGAGAAACCATGATCAGCTACTTCCCTAGACTCGCCGTTGCCGGACTCACGGGTCTCGTATTGACAGCTGGCTGCGCACCATCCGTCACTCTCAACCACTATACTCTGCACAGCCAGACTATCCGAAACGTTGACGACCCCCAACCCAAGGCATTTTCGCAGTCGATCAGCCTGGGACCAATCACGCTGCCGGATATAGTTGACCGTCCGCAGCTCGTCCTGCGCACAAGTGAGCATCGTGTGGTCTTCACTGAGACACACCGCTGGGCTGGACCGCTTAAGGCAGAGATCGCGCGTGTCCTGGCCGATCATCTTGCCTATCTCCTGGGCACCCGATCGATTTCCTTCTATCCCCAGCGTGGGGCCGAACGCGCCGAGGTGAAGGTATCGGTTGATGTTCAACGGTTTGAGTCGATCCTCGGGAAAACTGCAACGATCGACGCCATCTGGACCGTACAATGGGCGGATGGGATGCAACGGACCGATAGCACGCACGTACAAGAGTCGGTGACTGGCGAAACCTACGATGCCTTGGTCGCCGCGCATAGTCGAGCATTGATGGCCGTCAGTCAGGGTATCGCCTCGAGCATTCGAGGGGGTGGGGTCGCTGCCTCGTCTCGTTGATACGCACGATATTAATATGAGAAAAGCCCTGATGTTCACACACATGATGCACAGGAACAGAATATGAACACGTTGCAGTTTTTGGTGGACTACGGAGCATGGGTCCTCTTTGCCGTTGTGTTTCTAGAGCAGGCAGGGCTTCCTCTTCCCGCACTCCCCCTCTTAGTAGCGGCAGGCGCATTGGTTGGGGCCGACAAGATGAATGTAGCTGCTGCGGTGTTGGCTCCTCTCGTCGCCACTATTCTTCCCGACCTCTTCTGGTATTACTTGGGGCGCGTGAAGGGCGGCCGGGTACTGGGGCTGCTCTGTAAGATTTCTCTCGAACCTGATTCGTGTGTGCGAAGTTCAGAGGATCTGTTCCGCCGGCACGGGAAGAGCACCCTGCTGATCGCAAAATTCGTCCCCGGCCTGAGCACCATTGCTCCTCCACTGGCTGGCATCACCGGCATGGCGCTTCCAGCATTCCTACTCTACGATACGGGAGGCACCCTCCTGTTGATCATCGTCTCCGAGGGGATCGGAGCGCTCTTTAGCAACCAACTGGAATCCGTGATGACCGCATTTGACAGGGTTGGTGGGTGGGTGCTCGCAATCGCGTTGATCGGTGTTGCCATTTTTGTGGCGTACAAGTTTTATCACAGACACCAGGTTTTGCGAGAGCATCGCATGGCCAAAATCTCTCCTGACGAATTAAAGAACCTAATGGATGACGGTCAACAGGTAATCGTTGTTGACGTAAGAAATCCTCTCTCACGGGAGACGGATCCCGAAGCCATCCCGGGAGCCATACACCTGTTGTTCGAAGAGATTGAACTCCGCCGTGGTGAGTTGCCGAAGAACCAAGAAATTGTACTCTATTGCACGTGTCCCAACGACATTTCTAGTGCCCGTACGGCGCTGAAGCTGAAAAGACAGGGAGTTCAACGTGTCCGTCCTCTTGAAGGAGGACTTGATGCATGGCGGGAACGAAATTTTCCGACTGAGCAAGTCAAGCCACACACAGACCTGAAACACCTATCCTGACCAAGACTGAGTGATAGAACACGCCTCGCCATCGCGTTGGCTCCGGCCCACTTGGGCAATCGAACCCGGCTCACCTGCGGCGCCCTCATCAAAGGTTGGTAAACGCCCATTGAGTTTAGTCCACGACCACGGTCCCGTCGGTGACGAGCATCCCGCCTCTTGCCTCCTTTTCCCGCCCAGCCCTAGCGCCGTTTGCAGTTCGTGGCCAACATGGATGGGGGGCAAGAGACACAGCTTTACTCGAGTAGCTCATCGCTCACGGTCCTTCCCTACTTCCTTCTTGATCTCCTGAGTGCGGCCTCGAGAGCCCAGATAGCCGACGAGATCCGCTGCCAGCTGCCGATCCTCCCCTCGATCTGATCGGGCTAACGTCCTCATCACCTGCTCATAATTCCGCATGACTTCCTGGACTCGTCCATGTCGGCGCGTGGTGCGCTTCAGCCGCTCCAGCCTCTCCCCTTTTTCTGATGACTGGCGTACGCGCCCGATACAGATTCCGTTACTCTCGGTGCCCTTTGAGATAGACCGCTGGTGGCATGATGGTGACACCGTTAATGGTCTGCCCATAGAAGCGACCAAACGCCTTGAAATCTCCGCTCAGCAAGTGGGTCGCCCGCACACTGATCGCGGCCCACAGAATGGGACGGTCGTTCTCTGGAAGTTTGCGTAGGATGGACAGCTCGCCCTGTGGCGGCAAGACCGACACTACCTCGACAGAGCGGCACAACCGTTCTAGCTCTGCCTGTTGTTGCCCTGATGAGAGATTCCGTCTCGCCTCCTCCAGGGCGTAGGCAGAGGTCACCAGCTGCGTGCGCGGCATTGTCAACAACCTGCGAAGAGGAGTCTCGACCCGGTAGGCCGCAGAGAACAGCACGTTGGCATCAAGAAAGACGCGGTCCACGGATTAGGAACGAACCGGCTTGTAGTGAGGGATCTTTCGGACGTCGAGGCCCATCTTCCGCACGGCCTCTTTGGCTCGCGCATAGTCCTTTGAATCGACTGCATTGGAGAGGAGAAACTCCGCTTGCCGTTCCTGGGTGTACACCTCAAGGGGAAAGGCAGCAGCCGGTCGAATCAGGACTCCTTCGGCTCGTTCCTCAGCAATCACGAGCGAGCCCTCCGTGATGCCGAAACGGCGCCGTAGCGAGGCCGGAATCACCACAGCCCCTCGTTTGCCGACCTTGCTCGTTTCTGCGGGCATCACGTCTTCCCTCATATGTGAGATAGTCAGATTGTCTGAATGTCGGGCATGTGTGAAGTCTAGCTTCGTCACGAAGGAAAAGCAAGCGCCCGTGGCTCCGTCGGTCTGAACCTGCTTCGGAGTCGTTGTTGTGTGTCTTTCGATTGATCGGCCCCTGGCCGCCCCGGCGAGTGACACGACCAGTCCCTCTCATCGCTCACGGTCTTTCCCTCGTCCCCGGTCTGTCTCCAAAGTCCGGCCTCTTCCTTCCAGATAGCGGACGAGTTCCACCGCCAATCGCCGATCCTCCCCACGATCTGACCGGGCTAACGTCCGCATCACCTGCTCATAATTCCGCATGACTTCCTGGACTCGTCCCTGTC
>JAHBWO010000010.1 GCA_019636945.1 Nitrospira sp.
TACAGCGACGCCATTGGCTCCTCATACGGCCGCAGAAGTCGAAGCGGCGATTTATGAGGAGGTTGAGCGGCTGAAGCAGGAGCCGGTCTCGGCACAGGAGCTGGAGAAAGTGCTCAATAACTTGGATGCAGATCTCGTGCGTGGACTGCGATCCAACAGTGGATTGGCGTCTCAACTGGCTCTGTACCAGGCGGTTGCCGGCGATTGGCGCTACATTCTGACGTCACGCGACAATGTGGGTAAGGTGACGGCTGCCGATGTCCGGCGAGTCGCCGCGCAATACTTTACCAGGTCGAATCGGACCGTCGCGGTGTTGGTCAAGAAAAGTCTCGGTAAAAGTGTGACCGCCATGTCGGGCAACGAGGTGCAGCCATGAGGATAGTGAGGGGTGAGGGGCAAGGGGTGAAGGGATGGAGAATCACTGCTTTGTTAGGGATGGCCGTATTGCTGGCTTCAGCCGTCACGGTCTCTGCCGGTGAACCGGTACTCGGTGATCCTCGATCCATGGCGTTTCAACCCGTGGAATTTTCACCGCCGGAGCCGGATCGGGTGGTTCTCGAGAACGGCATGGTCGTCTATCTTCTGGAAGACCATGAGTTGCCGCTTGTGTCGGTGACGGTCACGATGCGAACCGGGAGTTGGCTTGATCCGATCGACAAGATCGGATTGGCATCTATGACCGGTGCGGTCATGCGGACGGGCGGTGGAGGAGGACTGTCGGCCGAGCAAGTCGATGCGGAGTTAGAGCAATTCGCGGGCGATGTGAGCATCGGAATCGGTCGGCAATCAGGGTCGGCGTCGTTGGATGTGTTGAGCAAAGATGTCCCTCGTGGGTTGGAAATCTTGGCCGGTCTCTTGCGAAGACCTGCGTTTGACCCGGCTCGCGTGGAGCTCGCTAAGCTGCAAGCGATCGAAGGGATTCGCCGAAGGCAGGATCATCCGGGGTCCATTGTCGGTCGAGAATTTGCCAAGGTGCTCTATGGGCCCGATCATCCCAGTGCCCGAGAAAGCTCGCTGGATTCGATCATACGGATGACGAGGGACGATCTGGTTACCTTTCATCGCGATACGATTCATCCCAATGGGATGATTCTCGGTGTGACCGGCGACTTCAAAAAAGATGAGATGCTGGCCGCACTGCGCAAAGTATTCGGAGACTGGAAAAAGGGAACGGTGCCGGAATTGAGGATTGCTGATGTGCCGGAAGCGGAGCCGTCCAGGCCGGTGGTCAGGTTCGTCAGTAAGGAGACGTCGCAGACCCATCTTCGTCTGGGACATCTCTCGATCAAGGAGAATGATCCCGACTACGTCGCCTTGGCCATCGCCAACGACATCTTAGGAGGAAGTTCGTTTCGCAGTCGCCTGTTCAATGATGTGAGGACCAAACGCGGGCTGGCCTATTCCGTCGGCAGCCGTCTCAATACAGGCACGCACGACCAAGGGGTTTGGCTGATGCGGGCGGAAACGAAACTGACCTCCACGCAGGAAGTGATCGAGCGGTTTGTGGCGAATATCGAACGGATGCGTGCGGAGCCGGTGAGCGATACGGAACTGGCCGAGGCGAAGGAAGCCTACGTGAATTCGTTCGTGTTCTCCTTTGCCAGTCCTTCGGCGATTGTCAGCCGGTTGGTCGAGTTAGAGTATGATGGGTTGCCGAAGGACTTTCTGCAGCAGCTGCGCGCTAAGGTCGTGTCGTTGACCAAGGAGGAGGTTCAGGCTGCGGCCAAGAGACATTTGCGCCCGGATCGTTTGAAGATTGTGGCGGTTGGATCCGGTGAGGCCCTGCCGAAAGCCTTGGCGACGTTCGGAGAGGTGAAGGAGATCACGCTGAGCCCGGAAGGGTGAAGAGGGACGCGGCGGCTAGCCCGTTCGTTTTGGCGTATCGCCATGCGTTCGTATCAGTATGGCTGTCGGCATCATTACCGACATAGCAGCACGCTCCTCTAAGGCTGCGGCCTTGGGCCGCAATGCCGTCGCGTGCTGAGGCATCTTGCTCATGAAGGTCGACTCGCGACGTCGACGCCACAAAGCACGGACTCGCCACCATGCGTAGGGTTGGGATAAGGGGAAAAAGAACTCACCGCCGAGGGCTAATTCATGCCGCTTGAAGATGATTTTTGTGACATCCTGAAAAAGTCCCGTGCCGGACAGGGCTTGTCCGTCGGCGATGTGGCCCGCATGACGGGATTGCCCGGTGGCGATATCACGGCGCTGGAACGTGGCGATCAGCCGCGAGACCGCACGGAGGTGCGTGCGCTGGCCACGGCGTTGGGCTTGCGTCCGGAGCCGCTGGCGCAGATCGCGATCGATAAGTGGGAGCCGGTTGCCCAAGGCATGCCGCCATGGGTGGAGGTGGTGCAGGGGTCCATCAACGGGTATGGCGTCCAGGGATACCTCCTGCACGATGAGGGGGAAGCGCTGCTGGTGGATACCGCCTATAACGCGCCGGCCATGCTGGATCAGCTTCGCCGTCGCGGGTTGAGACTACTCGGCATCTGTTTGACGCATGGCCATGCGGATCATGCCGAGGGGATTGAGCAGATTCTTAACCGGTATGAAGTTCCCGTCTACCTCGGGCCAGAGGATGTGGAGCTGCTCAGTTGGCGACCGCGGCGGGAATTGCTGGTGGTCCCGGACAATGATCTCATGATCCGGTTCGGCCGTCGCACGCTCCGATGTATGACGACGCCCGGGCATACGCCGGGAGGGATCTGTTACTGCGCGGATGATGCCCAGTGGCCGGTCTGCTTCGTCGGGGATACGCTCTTTGCCGGATCGATCGGACGGTCCAATCCCAAAGAGTTGTACCCATCACATCTCAATTCAGTCACCCACCGCGTGCTGAAACTCTCGCCGGACTATCGTCTTCTGCCCGGCCATGGACCTGCTACGACTGTCGAGGAAGAACTCGAGCACAATCCGTTTGCAGCGCTTCCATAATGCAGAGTGATTATGAATGGTTTGGGGCGAGAGGAATATCGAGACCGTGAGAACGGGACTGTTCTTGATGTGGGGGAACAGCCTCCACCCCAGATCGTCGATGTCACGGAGGACGAAGACGAGGGTGCGTCGTCGTTTTTTTCCAAATGGACGCTTCCGATTGTCCTCTTCCTCCTGACGGTCTTTACGACGCTGTGGGCCGGGGCCTACCAAACGTACAATGGTCCGGCGCGCGGCCCGTTGAATTTTCTCCTGACATCTCCTGAGCTGCTCTGGCGAGGCATTCCGTTTGCCGGGGCCTTACTCTTTATCCTCACCACGCATGAGTTGGGACATTATGTGCTGTCGAAGATCCATCGAGTACCTGCCTCCCTGCCGCTGTTCATCCCGGGGCCGCCGTATTTCATCGGAACGTTCGGCGCCATCATTCGTATGCGGGGGCCGATTCTGAGCCGCCGTGCGCTGTTCGACATCGGCGTCGCCGGTCCTTTGGCCGGATTTGTGGTTGCTGTCGCTGCGCTGATCGTTGGATTGAATCTGTCGACGGTGGTGGATCGAACCGCCACGTTGGGATTGCAGCTCGGTGAACCGTTGCTCCTCCAATTCATGTCCTGGCTCATCATCGGGCCGCTCCCGCCGGAGGCTGATGTGGTGCTCCACCCGATCGGGTTTGCAGCTTGGTTCGGTCTGTTTGTGACGTCGCTCAATCTGTTGCCCATCGGCCAGCTGGACGGTGGCCATGTCGCCTATGCCCTTTGGGGGCGGCGACAACGAACCATGGCGCTGGCGTTTCTTCCGGTCCTCTTAGCCTTAGGATTTTTCGGCTGGCCCGGCTGGTTCCTCTGGGCCTTTATGGCGGGCTTGTGGGGCCTCGGCCATCCACCAGTCCTAGACCCGCACATCCCGTTGGGGCGTAACCGGACGATCGTCGGCTGGATCGCGTTGGCCGTGTTTATCGTCACCTTCGTGCCGGTGCCGTTTTCCGTCCACTGACCGGTTCTGAAAAGTTCACCGGTGGAGTGCTCACCGAGTTGATTGCCTGGCTATAACGCGCACCGTAAGAATTCCACTAACCATCCCTTGCGGAAACCGGCGCCCTCTCACCGATTTGAAGTGACAGTTCTCCCTGAGCAGCCGGGTGCATCAGCACGTTGAATCGCTGATTTCAATGATCGTCTCTCCTGACTTGAGGAGATGTTCTGCTGCCGGCCATGCGTTTGCCAGAATGGTTTTTAGCCTGGCGTTCGACGTGTTCCCGCACGTCAGCCACAAGATCTGTGGGGGTGAGCCGAGTTGGGTGACGAGGTTGACCATGTCGTGGTCTTTGGTCAACAGAATCGCTCTTGCCTCTCGTGTTGACAGAAAGATGTCTCGATCACGGGCGTCACGCAGTCGCAGGTCTCTCACTGCCACCGCTTCGATGTTGTAGGTCGAAGTAAGCCACTGAGCGATGAGGGGAGAGAGTTGCGCGTCAACTCAGATCTTCACGCGGCAAGAATGGGATGATTGAGACGACTACTGGCAAACTTCAGGCAGGCCGAAATGTCTTCGGCTTCGAGATCAGGCAATTCCTCAAGGACTTGTTGTTGAGAGAGGCCGGCAGCGAGCAAATCCAATACATCGACGACGCGGATGCGCATCCCACGAATGCAGGGGCGTCCGCCACATTGCTCAGGGTTGACCGTGATACGTTCGACGAGTTCAGCCACGGGGAAGGCTTCCTATGATGGTCATGGACGTGAGCTGGGTCTGCTACACGAGGGAGTCTACTGAAATGCGTGATTATTATCAACCAACCTGTGGGATTGCTGTACGAGTCAGCTTGACATGACTCCCCCGTTGGGAGACTTGTTGGAACTCAAGCCCCTTGAGAATGGTAGGGAGAGTGCGAAGCTATGGGGTCGGATATCTTTATGAGATCTCGATCCCCAGCTCGCATCTTGCCTTCTATGGGTTGGCTTTCAGCAGTTGGAGGAATGTTGCGACCGAGACGACCTCGACCGATCGGATGTGGTGGAGGCTCAGGAGATCGTCATCTCCGCTGACAATCCAGTGTACTCCTGCCGTTGCCGCACAGGTGATGAATTTGGCATCGTCCGGGTCTCGAACCTCGGGAACAGGTTTGTCGAGAGCTTTGACTGATTCTATAAAGGGGAGAAGTTCTTCCTCGACTATGCTTCGAATCTCAGTGGGGGTGAGTTCAAACTTAGGATAGGCCAGTACTCGAATGTATTCATCAAGTATGGGGGCTGAGACCACTGGGCGAAGACGACTGGATTGCCAGGCCGAGACGAGTTGGGAGGGTGGTCCTGAGAAGAGCAATCCTGAGATGACGACGTTTGTGTCGAGCACGGCGCGGATCATCGGCGACGGCCTCGGTGTCCTCGTGCCCAGGCGATGGCGCGATCGACGTCTTTCGGTTCAATCCCCAGTTCTTTGATCTTCCGCCGTATGGCTGCCAGTCGAGACCCTGTTTCTGTCATGGTGACGGGTTTGAGGATCAGCACCCCGTCTTTGGTGGTGACATCGAAGTACTCCGTGTCGGGAATCTCTTGCAGGGCTTTCTTGGGCAACGTGACTTGATTTTTCGAGGTCTTTTTGGCCAGCATGCTTACCTCCAACAATGAAGTAAGGATATCTTACTCCACGGTATCCTGGCAAGGCTGAAGCCATAAGGGAGTGGATCCTTCTTCGGGAGTCCTCCATCTCTAGCTGCTGTGATTGCACCTCTCTTGCGTCGGAGAGGGCGTTCATCGACCGTTCTGTACCCTGATGCCACTAGCGCGCTATAGCCACTCCGGCCTCTCTATCATCGAGTACAGCAGATCATTCGCTATCGAATGCGGACTCTTTTCTGCTGACTGCCGAAGTATTCTTCAGATTTCCTTGTCCGAATCCTCTGTCGATCCTAAAGTTGGGGCATGATTGTTAAAGAAACACCTACGACACATTGTCCGAAATGCCGGGCTGAACGGTCTGAAGAGGCAACAGAATGCGTGCGTTGCGGGATTATCCTTGCGAAGTACCGGCCAAGTCTAGCGAGAGCTCTGGCCTCACCACCTTCGCTGTCGGGTACAAGCCCTCGGTTGCTTGTGACAGCAAAGGAATGGCTGATTGAGTCTGATACGACCAGTGATTCGATGACGTTTTACGGTCGAGCGGCGGTGTTCGTGGCCATGGTTTGGTGGGGCTGGGCATTCATGACCAATCCGCTTGAGACGAATTACACCGGCGAGTCATTTCTTCATCTCATCAATCTGCCGTTTCATGAAGCCGGCCATGTGATCTTCATGCCGTTCGGTCGCTTCATGACGATTCTCGGAGGAACACTTGGTCAGATTCTCATGCCGATGATCTGTCTCGGGACGTTCCTGGGGAAGACCCGCGACCCGTTCGGTGCTGCGGTGGCCTTGTGGTGGACAGCGGAGAGCCTGATGGATATCGCACCCTACATCAATGATGCGCGCGCGATGGATCTGATGCTACTCGGTGGAGTCACCGGCAAGGAAACGGACGGGCATGACTGGAACAACATTCTGACGGTGCTGGACTTGTTGGAGTGGGATCATCGCTTGGCTCACTTGACCTACACTCTTGGAATACTTCTGATGCTCGCTTCCTTCCTCTGGGGAGGCACTCTCTTGCTGCGTCACTCTCGCCGACTCTGGGAATAGCGATCCCTCCTTGCGTGGGTGTGCCAACTCTCTTACGATGTCCCACCAGACCAATCAAATGTGAGGAGTCACAGGTCGTGTCACGGATCACTCTCCTGTCAACGGTTTGTCTCGTCGTGGCAGGGTTGACTACATCAGTCTTTGGTCAAGAACCAGGACATCCAACCGATCTTGCATCTAATAAGCCTACGGCCACAGGTTCATCGTGGCACTATGGAGCCTATGTCGATGTCGGGTATGTCGGAAATTTTAATTTTCCCGACAATCATCTTTGGCGGCATCGCGCCACGGCGGCTCATCACAACGAGCTCTCTCTCAACATGGGACTGGCCTATGTGCAGAAGGATGCGAGAGAGACGTCACGTTGGGGCATGGAACTGGGTTTCCAGGGAGGGCGAGACTCTGAAGAGTTTGCGTTCTTAGTGGGCGAGAGACGCGTCGAGGGATCGGATGTGCTTCGACATCTTCATCGTGCGAATGTGTCGTATCTTGCTCCGGTCGGCAAAGGGCTGACGATCACCGCCGGCCTGTTCAACAGTTTGATGGGGTATGAGTCGCTCTATGCAAAGGACAATGCCAACTACACGCGATCATGGATTGCGGACAACACGCCGTACATGATGTTCGGGGTGAATGCCCAGTATCCTGTGAGCGACGCTCTCACCGTCACGGCCTTTATCGTGAACAGTTATTATCATCTCGCCCATCCTAACGATCACCCCAGTTATGGAGGTCGATGGATCTGGAAAGCCACACCACGATTCACCATCATGCAGACACTGTATGCAGGGCCGGACCAACCAAATACGTCGATGGAGTTCTGGCGATTGTACGGCAATCAGATTCTAGAATGGAAAGGCGACGACGTGATTATCGCGGCGTCTCTCGATGTTGGAACTGAACGCATTGCAAGTCAGTCGGGTCATCCCCGAGCCTTTGTCATGGGAGGAAACCTGGTCGTCAGGTGGCATGTCGCCGGACCGTGGTCTGTGGCGCTGCGGCCTGAATTCTACTGGGATCGGAACGGTCGCTGGACAGGGGCTGAACAGTTCGTGAAGGCCATTACTTCCACAGTCGAGTACCAGCTTCCCCATAAATGGACGAATACGATCGTGCGGGTTGAGCATCGGTATGACGACTCCACCGGGGCAGGAGGTGGCTTTTTCAAGAGCGGCGAGATCCGTCCCGGGGTTCCCGGCATTGTGCCGGGACAACATCTTTTCTTACTGGGAGTCTTGGTGAGCTTCGATTCACTCTAACCCTCTGTCGCGTGAGACCAGTACTATTTGAGGAGCCGCAGTTGCTCTACGATAGACTTACCGAGTGTTTGGATGGCTAGCCTCTTCGCGTCGTGCAATGGGGCATTGTCCTCAAGGAAGGCTGCTGCCCCTACCGCCTTCGATCGTGTCTCGACTGTCTGGATAGGAGCGTGCCAGTCGGAGTGGATAGCCCAAAGGTCCCCTGTGGCCATCACGAGCGCGTCGCTTTCGGTGCCGGGAGCGAGATAGGCTCCGAGGAGAGTCGGGTACAACCAAGCCAAGTGGTTGTTGTACCGATCGATGCCGGCGACCCCATCAACGATCAAGGTCATATCGGCGCCGAACCGAGCCCCCGCCTGCCTGATTTCTTTGATATCGGTACCGCGCAGTCTGACATCCGTGAGTACGAACATGTCCGCAAGGAGCCGCTCATCTCGCAGCGGTGCGAGCTCGCGGAGGAGCTGATCTCGATCTGCGCTCAGCCACTCAACCTTTCTGATGGATGGTGTGTCGGGAACTTGATGTTTAACAAAGAAGATCCCGAGGCGAAACGGTGGGGAGGGGCGAGCGCTCCCTGGCAAGACAGGTGGGGTTTCCGAGGCTGAGGGAGAGTCGAGGTGAAGGGCTTCGCGCATTGCAGCCTGATCGAACCCTCGACTGCCTGCACAGCCAGCCGACCCTGCCACGATCAGCGCGAGGGCAATTCCAAAGGAATACTGGGTTACCGTCCTACTGAGCCGTCGCATCGCATTCCATCTGTTAGAATCCGCTTCCCCCTCCGCCGCCAAAGCCGCCTCCCGACGATCCGCCGGAAGACCTGCCACTGTTGAAGCCGGATCCTCCGGAGCTTCGTGGTGCAGAGGCCATGACCGCTCCGGTTGCGGTCGACATCTGCGAGAGGTTCTCGACAAATCGGCCAGGCTGAAAGTCTTTGAGATGTCTTCCTTGATACCAGGTAGGCGGTTGCGTGTAAATGCCCTCAAAAGCGCGGACCCAATTGCGCTCGACGCCCAACGCCATCGCGAAGGGCAGAAATTTCTCGAACATCTGGGGAGTCTTGATGACTCGTGCAAAACGATCGGACTCAACCCGGGTCAAGAACTCTTCGAAGCCAAGTATCTGCTCCAACACCCGCGTGCCACGAATCGTTCTCGCAGGCATCACCCATCCGAATCCCATGATGATCGCGCTGGACAGCAGTCCCCCTGCGAGACCGGTCTGGAGTGCGAGACCATAGTGTTCCTGTAAGAATGCCGCCCCGGAGAGTGACGCGACCGCCGCAGCGATACCGATGGCCACATAGATGTACCTGACCCGATCCGGCCGACTTGCATAGTATCCTCTCTTCATGAGTTGATCGAAGAGCGATGATTTGATCCCATCAAGATAGGTGTAGAAGCGATTCTTCAGATCGGAGAGGGGCACAACTGTCATGGTGCCGTTCGAAAAGATTCCGTTTATGATGATCTGTTCATGCGGCTTGAGCTCCGTCCACTCCCCGGCGGACTTCACTTGGTGCAGAGAGAACTCTGTACTTGACCACAAACCGAGGAGCTGGGGCTCCTGGCGTTCCTCAATGCGGACAAATCCTCGAACGGCGAGGTCCACCACGGTTGCTGTGATATCGCGCAGATCCGGCGAGTTGTCAATCAAGGTGCCGAGCTCGGCGGGTGTCAGTTGTGCCGGAGGTTCATAGGCAACCGTGATGGGACGTCGATGTGGATCACGGCCTCGCAGATACCACAGGCGCCACATCAGGCCAAAGACACCGATCGGGAGGAGCAACGGCCAGTTGGATCGGAGGAAGTAACCAGATAATTTCAGAGAACTTGGCTCGATGACGAGTCCCTTATCCCAGCCGACCACAGCCGTGAGCCCCTCACGAAAGCCGAGTGGCCGTGTCATCTGATAGCGGATTTCAGGGCCGGTAATACCTATGTCCGCTTGTTGTTCACGTGCTCCGTAGGCCCCACTGAAAGCGAGAGCTTTGACACCCGTCGCTCCGGCAGGAAGGAGAATGCGCGCCCCCGCTGATTCGATCGGTACGTCCCATTCGTCGCCCGTCACGTTCCAGTACAGTTCGTCGTGTTCTTCGAAGTATTTCAGCCCATTGGTTACCCTGTAGCGCAAAGTCAGCGTCTTGGTGGTGTCCTGTGCATCCGGCAACCAGACCTTGAAGACTTGATAATGCCGATCGCGTGAACTCTCGTACTTGAGTGGGACCTGGTGCTCGTCCGTTGCACTGAGGAGATCCAGCCATAGGGTGTAATTGAATCCTTGCGGGGTTCGGTATTCGACTGGAATATCACGTTTCAACCCGTTCCACGAGCCTGTAAATCGAGGTCGGATCGTTTCGGTGACGATCAGGTCCCCATTCGTAAGGACCTGAATCTCGGCGTGGAACTGCTCGATGACCATCGTCCGGCCCTGTGCAGAGGGACTGGTGAGCAGGACGACATCAACCACGAGCCACAGGGTAAAGAGCAGCGGAAAATAACTTGATCGGAGGATGGATGGGGTGCGCCTTGTCACGGGGCAATCAGCGTGTCTGTTCGAAGCTGACTTTCGGCACGCCGCGCTCGACAACATCGACGAGCTCAAAGAATTCACGTGCTTTAAAGCTGAAGAGATTCGCGATCATGTTGGAGGGGAATTCCTGGATCTTGGTGTTCAGGTCTCGGACGACGGCGTTGTAGTAGCGGCGAGCATTCTGCAGGGCCTCCTCGATGTGGCTGAGGGACGCCTGAAGTTGCGTGAAGCTTTCGACCGCGCGTAATTGCGGATAGGCTTCAGCGACGGCAAACAGAGATTTCAAGGATTGCGCCAATAGGCCTTCTGCTTCCGCTTTTGCGGAGGGAGTTGTTGCTGACATTGCGCGATTGCGGGCCCCGATTACGGCGTCTAGGGTTTGTTTCTCATGGCCCGCATAGCCTTTGACCGTTTCGACCAGATTGGGGATGAGATCATGCCGCCGCTTGAGTTGCACATCGATGTCAGCCCAGGCACTCTCAGACTGGACCTTCAACCGAACCAGGCTGTTGTAGATGCCGATGACGATCAGCACGCACACTGCCAGGACGATCAATGGAATCCACGTCATGGGCGCTCCGTTGAACGGGTATTCAGAAGTCGTGAACTTGTGGGAACTATATCGCTGGGTCGTGGAGCTGTAAAGAAAAGCGAGGATAGCCGACACCAGGGGGGGAACTATTCCACGATGGGGAGAATGCGATCAGCCACCGCCTGCACGACGGATTCTTCTTCAGTTGTCGTTTTCGGACCTTTGAAGCTTAGAATCGTTCCTCCGTGACTTGGTGCCTGGATCGTGGCGCTGACCTCAACCCGATCACCGTCTTCGACCTCCGGGTCGCGAACGACTGGCTTGCCGCAGATCCCCAAGACGGCCACTGACAGGGTCGCCTCATCCTCTTCCAGACGGAACAGGTACGCGCCATAACACGGATCTCCATTCGCCAAGGTATACGGGGCCAGCGGTTGCACATCTCGTACAGTGCCTCGTACGGTCACATGCCGAAGATGGTAGATCTTCGGTTCCTCGAGAATCTGTTGGAGGCGGATGGGATCCCCGGCCCAGCCCAGGGTTGAGGACAGGATCGAGGCGGAGAGCGTAAGGCAATGGAGGCGATGAGTTGCACGACGAATCATGGGTGGAAACTGCTTGGACTAGGCGCCAGTTTAACATGTTCTTCATAGGAAACCCGCAGCCGCTTTGTCTTAGACACCTCGCATCGTTATAATTCAGCCTCGTTGAGTCAAGGAGGATGACGAGTATGGGAGATGAGCAACGACTCGGGGCCTTTATCGCGGAGACACGGCCTCAGTTTGAGGATCTCTTGGGCCAAATGGTGGAAGTGCCGTCGATCAGTATGGATTCGTCTCGTGCGGGAGATATGCGGCGTATGGCCGAGCTTGCGAAGCAGTATCTCTTCGATTTAGGGGCTGATCCACACGTCGTCGAGACCGGGGGAGCCCCTATTGTTTCGGGAGGCTGGACGACGGGGGCTGAGTACCCCACCGTCACGATCTACAATCACCTGGATGTGCAGCCCGCGCAAGAGCCTGAGTGGAAACAGGCTCCATTCGCGTTTCGGAACGATCGCGGGAGCTACCATGGCCGAGGGGCGACCGATGACAAGGGACCGGCCCTTACGGCCCTGTTCGGTGCAAAATATGCGATTGAGCAAGGGGTGCCGATTAATATTCGGTTCTTATGGGAGCTTGAAGAAGAGATCGGCAGCCCGCATTTTCGGGCAGGGCTTAAGGATCGTGTAGCGATCCCGAAACCGGACTCCGTTATCGTGTCGGATACGATCTGGATCGCCAAGGGGCGGCCTGCGGTTCCCTATGGTCTCCGTGGTCTGCTGGGGGCACGTCTGGTCTTACGCACCGGGGAGAAAGATGCGCATTCCGGTGTCACAGGGGGGGCGGCCCGTAATCCCCTGGCCGAGTTGATGGAGGTGGCCACCTCGTGTGTCGATGCGCGAACCGGGAGAGTGAAGATTCCCGGCTTCTATGATGATGTAGTGGAACCCACGAAGGCCGAGATCAAGAGTTTCTTGAAGTCCGGTTTCCAGGTGAAGGGTTTCAAGGAGGCCTATGGGTTTCGGTCGCTACGGGTTCAGGATCCTGCCGAGGTCCTGCGGCGGATTTGGGCCTCGCCGACGTTCGAAATTCATGGTCTCAGCGGCGGCTACCATGGACAGGGTGTGAAGACCGTCGTGCCTGGCCATGCCGAACTTAAGATAAGCATGCGTCTGGTCCCCAACCAAGTCCCTGAACGGGTGTTTACCCTCTTCAAGAAACATGTCGCCAAGATCAATCCAACTATTAATGTAGAGCGAGAGGGGATGCTCCATCCATTTAAGGGGAGCTTTACCGGGCCTTATGTGGATTGTGTGAAGCGGGCTGTGAAAGCGGGATTCGGAAAAGAACCGGCCTTCGTACGAGAGGGAGGATCAATTGGAGCGGTCGTCACGATGCAGAATATGTGGAAGGTTCCAATTTTATTCATGGGGTTAAGTTTGCCGGAACATGGCTATCATGCGCCCAATGAATATTTCGATTGGGGACAAGCTTCCGGTGGAATGAAGGCATTTGCCTGTTACTTTGAAGAGTTAGCACGAATGGGAAAGGGTGAGCGGTAGAATGTAGCTCTAATTGTATAGCTCGATTAGGAGACCCACAAGGGTCAGTTTTGAACAGAGTTTCACAAAAATTGGTTGACTGTGTTGTTTCTTCTGCAGTGATAGGATGAAATTTCCCAACTCTTAACGATTCTGATCCCACAAGTCATTGAAAGTACGCGCTGGGAAAAGCCTGCCGCTTCAATCATAGGGCATAGAAGTTGCTCATTTGTTCAATAGTGAGATGGGCATATAGTTTTCCATGGGTTTCGCGTCTCGATACTTGTTCTCCCATCACGGTTGAATGTGCAAGGATTGGTTAGGTATCCTGGCGGCCTATGGGTGGCGAATTGGGTCAGAGGGTTGTCGTCGTCATGGTGAGCGTGGCGAACCAAGAGGAAGCAGGAAAAATCGCCGACCTGGTGGTAAGATCTCGCCTTGCGGCTTGTGTCTCAACTATTCCCACAGTCCAGTCGACCTACCGGTGGGAAGGAAAGATTGTAAACGATCAGGAGTCGCTTATCTTCATCAAAACAACATCCGATAAAGTCTTGCCCCTTCAAGAGGCAATTTTAACAGTTCACACTTATAAGGTGCCTGAAATCATAGCAATTTCTGTTACACAGGGATTTCAGCCGTATCTGGACTGGGTTCGGAGCGAGGTCTCCTAAGCTCATGGGGCTGACATGACTTCAGGGGCATACCGGTTTTTAGGGGGGTTGACCGGGAGGAAGAGAAGTCGGTAACGTGGCGGTCTCCACCGGGTGAACCTACCGGGATCAATTGGCAGGGGGGCGATGACTATGGCTCAGACAACGAATCAAGACGGCGGGACTTATACGGTTGTCGTCTTTCGAGGGTCGACGGCAAAACCGTTGCGCTTCAGTTTTTCGAAAAAGCTTCTCCGGACGCTGCTGACCTCTGTTGGTCTCCTTGTTATTGCCGATCTGCTCGTCGTTTCTCACTATGTTGTCAGAACGGGAGAGGTATGGGAACTGTCTGCGTTTCGCAGTGAGGCAATGAGTGCGCGTGAGCAGACTGCGGCATTTACGACAGCCATCGATGATCTCAAGAAGCGAATTGGGGCCATGAACGAGGTCAATCAACGACTTCGAGTCATGCTGGGGATCGAGGTTCCAAAGTCAGGCGATATGGTGAATGGCCGAGGCGGTGAGGACGTTCCCCTTCTTGAAGGTGGAGCGATGCCAAGCCTCAATGGGAATACGAATCCGGGTTCGGCGAGTTCTGCAAGTTCAAAGGATGGAGGGGAAAAGTCCAACCAGGAGTCTGCCGTGGGTGTTGACCAGTCCAAGAACCATCTTGAGGCGGTGGCTGCTGTGAAGGATGGTCTGGAGTGGCTCTCGAAGGCGACCACGGCCCAAGAACGCATCTTGTCGGAGTTATCGGAGGCTGCGGAGCAACGTTCCTCTCGATGGGCTTCAACACCTTCTATTTGGCCGGTAAAGGGATGGGTGACATCAGGGTTTGGTCCTCGTGTTTCTCCTTTCACTGAGAAGCCAGCGTGGCATGATGGGTTGGATATTGGGGCGGCTCCCAATACTCCGGTTCGTGCGCCGGCACAAGGCCGGGTGACCTCTATCGGCTATGATCCGAAACTGGGGAACATGGTCCGCGTCGACCATGGATTCGGGGTTGAAACGCTCTACGGGCATTTGGCCAAGTCTTTGGTGAAAGAAGGTCAGCGAGTCGATCGAGGCGATGTCATTGCGCTGGTCGGCAGTTCAGGTCTGTCGACTGGCCCGCACCTGCACTATATGGTGAAGCTGAACGGCCAGGCACTTGATCCAACCAAGTACATCCTCGAGTAAGTAGCATAGGAGTGAAGGCTCACGAAGCCCTTCCCATTCCTGTATCGGTCTCCTGCTTTTCCCCTCGTAACAAAGACAGTCTGGCCTGCTCCTCTTTTTTATAACTCAACGAAATAACTCAACGGACAGTGGTATACTCCGGCCCTGTGTGATTGAGCTCAAGCCATAATGAGTGTCTCTTGACCGACCTAGAAATCGCGCAATCCGTCACCTCTCGCCCCATTCTCGATATCGGGGCTCAACTCGGGATCCGTGCCGAAGAGCTGACCTGTTATGGACGGGATAAAGCAAAGGTCTCGCCGGAGATTTTGGCCCGTCTTAACACTACCTCCAAGGGACATTATGTCCTTGTCACCGCGATCAACCCTACGCCTCTTGGCGAGGGAAAAACGACGACGTCGATTGGTCTGGCTATGGGGCTCACCCGGCTCGGGCATCGTACCGCTCTTACGCTGCGCCAGCCGTCGCTCGGCCCGGTATTCGGAGTGAAGGGCGGTGGTACCGGTGGCGGGCATGCCCAAGTCATTCCGATGGAGGAAATCAACCTTCACCTGACCGGAGACGCCCATGCGGTGGCTGCCAGTCATAATCTGCTCTCTGCATTCGTGGACAATCATCTGTTTCATGGAAATCGGCTCTTGATTGATCCACAAAAGATCACTTGGCCGAGAACGCTGAATGTCAACGATCGGGCACTTCGAGAGATCGTATTAGGAGAGGGGACAGGTAGCCGAGCAGGCCAATTTGTCATTACCGAGGCATCTGAGATCATGGCGGTCTTGGCCCTTGCAAAGGATCGGCGAGATCTTCGGGAGCGTCTTAGTCGCATCGTCGTCGGATTGACGACGTCTGGAAAGCCGGTCAGAGCTGAGGAGCTCGGGTGTGTAGGGGCGATGGAGGTCCTGCTGAAGGATGCGTTGAAGCCCAATTTGGTTCAAACCTTGGAAGGGACTCCTGCGTTTGTGCATACAGGACCATTCGGGAATATTGCCCACGGTAATTGCTCGATCATCTCTGACGCGATTGCGTTGCGATGTGCCGAGTTTATTGTCACGGAGGCAGGGTTCGGGAGTGATCTTGGGGCGGAGAAGTTTTTTAACATCAAGTGCCGGGTTTCGGGGAATTCACCAGCAGTGGCGGTGGTCGTTGCGACCCTGCGGGCATTGAAACTTCATGGCGGAGGAGGTGTGGCAAAAGCAGGTGTGCCATTGCCCACAAGCCTCACGGGGCCGAACCAGGAAGCCTTATCAAAAGGCATCGCCAATTTGGAGCAACATGTGGCCAATGTGCGGGCACATGGGGTCCCAGTGGTTGTCGCGGTGAATGCCTTCAAAGACGATCCACAGGATGAATTGGACTGGGTGCGTGAGCAATCGATGAAGATGGGAGCCATGGATGCCGCCGTCTCAACTCATTGGACGGATGGAGGCAAGGGGGCCGAGCAGCTTGCAGTCGCTGTGGCGAAAGCAGTCCAAGGGCCAGGGCAGTTCAGGCATCTCTATGACGTGTCCTTGCCGATCAAGAAAAAGATCGAAACCATTGCCACGACCATGTACGGAGCGGACGGGGTTCAATTCGAGCCGGAGGCTGAACGTCAAATAGATACGGCTGAAACGTTAGGGTATGGGAACTTGCCGGTCTGTATGGCCAAGACCCCTCTCTCACTTTCACACGACTCGACACTCAAGGGGAGACCGAAAGGGTTTATCGTTCCGATCAAAGAGCTCCGAATCCTGGCCGGGGCCGGATTTGTAACAGCCGTCTGTTCAGGGATTCAGTTGATGCCAGGGTTACCGAAGAAACCGGCCGGTGAGCGGATCAGCCTGGATGCGAACAGTGGAAAAATTGTAGGACTTTCGTAGCAACTCAGCGCTGCTTCAAGTACCGGAAGAATTCAGAATCCGGGCTCATGACCAACGTGGAGCCGTCCTTGAACGCGCTCTTGTACGCTTCCATTGAACGGGTAAACTCGAAGAACTTGAGGTCCTGGCGGTAGGCGTCAGCGTAGATCCGAAACGCCTTGGCGTCGCCGCCTCCCCGAAGCTCCTCCGACTCTTTGTAGGCTTGGGCGAGAATGATCTCTCGGTCTTTCTCCGCTTCCGATCGAATCTTCTGCGCTTCTTCTGCGCCTTCCGCTCGATATTGTTTCGCTTGGCGCTCGCGTTCCGCCTGCATCCGTGCAAACACGGCTTTCTCGTTCTGTTCCGGTAAATCGGCGCGCTTGATCCGCACATCCTGAATATCGATGCCGTACCCCGCCGCTTTTTCCTTTGCGCGTTCGGTGACGACCCGCATGATATCCGCTCTCGTGCTCGACACGATCTCAAGCAGCTCATGCCGGCCTAATTCCACGCGGAGTTCGGAATAGATGATATCGTGCAGGCGTTGAAGTGCGCCACGTTGGCTCTGGAAGTTTTGATACACCTTGAGCGGGTCGACGATACGCCATTTCGCAAAGTTGTCCAACAAAAGGGTTTTCTTGTCCGACGTAATGACGTCCTGGGCGTTCGAATCATAATCCAACAGCCGCTTGTCAAAGTAGGTGACCTCTTGGACGAAGGGAACCTTCATGTAGAGGCCCGGTTCGGTGATGTTCCGAACGGGTTTCCCCAGCTGGACCACGATCGCGGTCTGGATGACGTCCACGACGAAGAGCGGAGAGGCCCCGAGGACAAACAACGCGAGAATCGCGGCCAGGACAGTCAGCACCAACCCCTGCTTGGTCATGGCCGAGCCCCTCTCGATTTCAGGGTGGGCGATGGTTCTGGACGGGACTCTTCACTCTCCAGCTGCGAGTTGGCCTTGGCCCCACTGGCTGCGGTCAGCTTCGAGCGGCGATCCAACGGGAGATACGGGAGCAGGCGCTCGCCCCCTTTCCCATCGATGATGATCTTCTCCATATTGGGGAGGATTTCCTCCATCGTTTCGATATAAATCCGTTTGCTGATGACATCCTTCGATTGGTTGTACTCTTTGAGCGTGGCTAGAAAGCGATTGGCCTCACCTTGCGAGCGATTGACGCGGGCCTGGGCAAACCCCTTGGCGCGGTTGACGAGTTCCGCCGCTTCGCCCTTGGCCCTCGGGATAATGTCGTTGCGGTACCCCTGCGCCTGATTGATGAGCTTTTCCCGGTCTTCCTTGGCGTTGGTCACGTCTTTGAACGCCGCGGCGACCGCTTCCGGCGGATCCACGTCTTGCAGCTGTACCGCCGCAATCTGCACTCCGGAGTGGTACTGATCCAGGATCGTCTGTAACAGCGTCATCGTGTCTTGCTGAATCACCGCTTTGCCGGTGGTCAAGGCTTCGTCGATCTTGCTCTTCCCTACCACTTCCCGCATGGAGGCTTCTGCCGCCTTGCCGATGGTCTCATGGATATCCGCAACGTTGAACAAGAACTCGCCGGCTTCTTTGATCTTGTACTGTACGATGAACTCGATCGCCAGGATGTTCATATCGCCGGTCAGCATCAAGGCTTCTTGCGGCACCATTTGCTGGCGACCCTGCTGACTGGTGCGGAAGCCGACTTCGACCCGGTAGAGTTTTGCAACCTTGGGCTGCAGGACGGTCTCAGCGAACGGGATCTTGAAGTGAGGCCCTGGCTCGACCGTTCGAACCGGTACCCCAAATCGCTTGACGACCCCCTCTTCGTCCGGCGCGACGATGAAGACCGACTGCCAGATGAAGAAAATCAGCAGGGCCGTGATGACCACATTGAGGAGTCCCCCGGTAGGTAGACGGCTCTTCCACCCTCCAAACTGCTCAGCAGTGAAGAGCTCCTTCATCTTCGACTGGACTTGCTTGAGGGCCTCCTCAAGCGGGTCTTTATTCCTGCTCCATGGATCGTTAGGGTCCCAGACCATGACATCTTCTCCCGTGAGAAAGACTTAGAAAATTTTGAATCTAACCGATCATCCTTCTCGTCATTCCCGAATAAACCTGGTCATGATTCTTCACCGTGATCGAGAAACTCATTGTAACAGCCACGGTGCCAAACCAGGCAGACAGTGTCTTGAGGAGTCCAACCCTTCCTGACCTCCGTCACGACATGATCGGTACCAGGATTTGCAGGAAGTCCGCACCCTGTGCAAAGTATGTCAGAAAGACTTTCTAATGGCGTTCCGTGATCATTGCTACTCATTATGTCCTCCGCTTCAGTCTATTCAGAGCCCCAACAGTTTACGGCTCTGGCATCTCCAGACGCAGACAATATCCGAGCTGCATTTAGAAACCTTCATGTTCCCCGCTCCTTCGAGACGGAAGACTCTTGTTGAAATAGCGATTGGCCGGCGTGACTCATTGATTCCTCATGATCGATTCCTTGCTCCGGCAAGCCTGAGAGCCACGTAATAGGGACCAGAGTTGAATGACGATCAAGGAGTGATGGGATCACGTGGTGCTTCAGAATAGCGATCACCTGCCGAATGAGCTGTACCGCCAAGGCATCATCCTTTTCAATAGCATTGGCCGCTCTATGCAATAAGATGGATGCCTGCTTGAGTGAGTGGCTGGGCGTTTCCATTGACTCAGCTCGATTGTGCTTCTTGGTGCTATTCGGAGTCGGCAGACCTTGCAGTCCAGGAGCAGCGTCATCCTGCATGGCGAGAACGACGACAGACACGCCAGAGTTTGTACTGCCCTCACGATCGGTCACAGATTCTGCCTGTAAGAAGAACCATGCGCTTGCAAGAAACAGCGCGAGCATGAGATCGCGGTTATTTCTCAACCTATTCACGACAGAGGTCATTGAGAAGCCTCCCTTTGGCGAAATATTCAGATCATTGCTCTGGATGTCATCACACGCAGAGCCATGTTTTCTCACACGAACCATCACCGGTTCATCGGCAAGGACGAATCGGCATTTTTGCATGGATTATTTTCCGCAGAATTGAGACGGTCCCTCTCGTCGGAACCCGACAACTGCGGGTCCAACTTTCTGCAATCGTTCTCCAACTTCTGGACTGCCGTACAGTCTGATGGTTGAGGATGTCCGACAGCTTCTTCAATTTTGAAATCGAGCAACGTCTCCGCTATTCCAACCTTTTCAGGCTGGATGCCCGTACGCTCATTTGGGGCAGACTCGTACACTGCCCACACCCGGTGCATTGAGAAATCCGCTCATCACAATCAATAGGACCCTGCCTGTAGAAACACTTGTCCTTTTCACGGCTCTTCTAACTCCTTACACCATGGTCGCACCCCCTGAGATCACAGTCCGACATCGATCGTCGCACCATACGCAGTGTGTGCGGTGCTGATGACTCACGCGTGAACGTCTCAGAGATGCAGGCACACAGCTTCGGTATGCTATGGGAAATGGAAGACTAGAGCTGGGGAGGGTGAAAGACCGATGTTGAGAAGATCGGAATGCGAAACGAAGGCTCGAACGCTACATGGAAGCTAAACCAGCTGGGTGTTGCTGGTTTCGGTGTGATTGGAGGAATAGAGAAGTCTTCAGAGAGTGATTCCGCCGGTGTCTCCGACGTGAATAAATCAATCAGCGTCACTGGAGCTCCAAGCATTTGTGACACGACGCAGATGCAGACAAAGAAGATTAGAACCACAGAGATTCTTTCCTTAGGCAATGAATGAGGGCCACCTCTATCAACCCATAACATGGACATAGACGTCACTATACTCCAGGATAAACTTGTGGGCAAGTCGAGTTTGGCTCAACACCGACCAAATCAATTCTGCGGAACCCATAGTCTTGCCTGCAGCTATTAAATGGTGGCGGCAATCAACACGCCTGCTCCGATGATGCGAATCAAAGAGAAACTCAGGTCCCTCGCCGATCCGACCAGGCGAAGGCTGCCCCAAAGCAGGTGCCGGCTACTGCAGCTTGGATGAAGGTATTGTCAGCCGGAACAGCGATGGCCCACCACACGATGGCTGCCAGCAACCCTGAGACCCCGCCAAGAGCAATCTTCCCCCCCGCAAGCTTCAGCCAATCTGTACAGGTCACCCAGGCAACCATATACACCACACCGGCCGCAATGGAGGCCCAGAGATACATGAGGCCACGTTTAACAAACCACACTTGGACTGCGCCGGCGAGACCTCCGAGAATGAGGCCCGTGATGGCTCGTTTGATGAAGATCGAATAGTGAAACGTTGGCTCAGACAATTCATCCTCCCCTCTGCAGCCAGTCCCAACCACCCGACAGCGAGCGTTCGAGTGGAGACCGCATCCCAAATCAATACAACCAAACCTGTCCGCCGGAGCGAAGGACGACACCAGACTGCGGTGTCACCTGTTCGATCCCAAAGATCAAGCGACGTTCCGGACGCATCAGGTATAACCGAGCCG
This sequence comes from Nitrospira sp., assembly GCA_019636945.1. Taxonomy (GTDB): domain Bacteria; phylum Nitrospirota; class Nitrospiria; order Nitrospirales; family Nitrospiraceae; genus Nitrospira_D. The sequence goes on from JAHBWO010000010.1 coordinate 21,154, forward strand.
ACTCCAGCAGTGATCGAGTCCTCTGCGATTCCAGAACCCGTTCTCCCAGAATCTCCTGCCAGGCCGTGCGCCAGTATGACGGCCGCACATGGATGGGATCGAATCCATACCAAACAGGATCAAGGTGGAAAAACCTCGCCCCGTAGACCGAGGACAACTTCACCAACCCTTCGTGCGCACCTTCGGCTCGGTCGATGACTTGGCTGAGCGTAAGCCGACAAGACGGCACGAGCATCGAACGGAATGCAAGAAATTTGATCTGTGAGAGCCGGGAGACGCTCGCCAGCGGCAACCCCGTGAGTACGATATCCTGCGTCACGCGAGCCAGACGCCGAAGGACCTCTTCGACCCAGCTCAACGTTCGCTCAACCGAGAAGCCGTAGAGAATATCATTCCCAACATCAGTGACAAGTGCCCTGGTCACCATCGGAGGACGCTGCTCCAACTCCGACCAGAGTCCAGATTTGAGGATGCTGGGCAACGTGCGGAACAGAAATTGGCTCGGCGCGCCATACGACCGTCCATGACCAAGCGCCGCAAGTATTTCAACCTCCGGCCCCCATACTGATCGAGCCGTTGAGACAATCGTCCGGAATCCACGGGTGAGGTTACTCGCGCCAAGCGCCACGATGCGTGCCATCTTCCCTCATCCGAGTCATGAAGTCGGGAGACACGTCGTCTGCCTCGTGTCTTTCCCCGGCCCCTTCGTGATCTCAATCCGCGCAACCCCTTTGACATTGGCGCACAAATCTCCCAATCCCGGAGTGACCAGCCGGAAGGGCCCGCCTTTGGTATCGGGTAAGGCAGCTCCATTCAGTTCGTAGATGAGCACCCCAAACTCTTTTGCCTGTTGCAACGTCAGACAGGCCGAGTATTTTCCATCCGATGCATCGAAGACGACATGATCCGCGTCGATCGCCAGTGCCGGAACATCCAGAAGCCCCTTCAACCGAATCCCCAGCCCCTGCATGCCGGGCATGACGGTGGACACATCGAGCTGATGCTCTGCGGGCAGCGCCGCAAGGGCGGCACGATCGAAGGAGACCGGTTGGACGACAGCCCCTTCGATCCGAACTCGACCGGCGCCGGTCGGTTCTTTTTCCGTCATGGTCTTGATCATCGCCGTCAGGGCTTCATTGACCGGAGTGGGAATCCCAAGCTCCCGCCCCTTCTGAACGATGAAGCCGTTCAGATAATCGATCTCGGTTCGTCGTCCCGCCTTCCAATCGTCATACATCGACGTATGAATATCGCGGATTTCCTGCGTCGCTTTCACGACTCGTTCCGGCATATCCAGTGGTAACGGGACCTTCATCGCCGCTGAGATTGCCGCAACTTCACCGACGATCTGCCTGATCACGCCTGTCATTTCCGGATGGTCCAGTGCCCTGGCCACATGGTCATCGATGAGCACGGTAATCGGGTTGAAGACACAGTTCCAACACATCTTCTCCCATTTACTCCGTCGAATATCCTTGGATAGGTGACAGGGAATATTCGCCGACGCAAACACATCTCGAATCTTGAGCAGGCGGTCACTCTCATAGCCCATGAACTCACCGATCGCGACCGCGCCTTTCTTGTAGTGATCGATCACGCCCGGCTCAGCGATTTTCGAGTAGATGTAGGCCACACCACCGACGACACAATCTCGTTGCAGTCGCGCCAAGAGCCGGTCTTCCGTATCAATCCCGTTCTGTAGCGTGAGAATCACCGTCTGATCCGTGAGCACCGGCTCGATCTGATTCAACACATCATCGAGATCATAGGCTTTCACACCAAGCACAATGAGATCCGGCCGAGGCAGTTCTCGCGCATCCGTGGCGGCTTGAGGCTTCACCGTAAAGGTTCCGTCGGCACTGCGTATGGTCAATCCATTTTGTTTCACAGCCGCCAGTGTCTTAGGTCGCAATAAGAACGACACGTTGGGATTCGTCCTGGCCAATCGCGCCCCGAAAAATCCACCGACCGATCCCGCACCGACCATCAAAATCTGTTTCATGCCGCCATCCCTTTGGTTGCGAAAAAAACGGAACGTACTATAGCATGCGGCTGTACGACGACGCAGCCCGCCCAGAGGAGACCGGACAGAAGCATGGCACCTGGTTCCACTCTAGAGCTCGTGAGACAACGTCTCGCCGCCGCCCGGAACATCATGGTGCTGACTGGTGCAGGGATTTCGGCCGACAGTGGTGTGCCGACGTTTCGCGGCGCGGATGGTTTCTGGCGTCAGTACCGGGCAGAAGATCTCGCCACACCGGACGCATTTGCGCGCGACCCGAAACTGGTGTGGGAGTGGTACAACTGGCGGCGCGAGCTGCTCGCGATGAAACAGCCGAATGCAGCCCACCTGGGGATTGTCGAATTAGAACGCCGCTCTCCAACCTTTTGGCTGATCACGCAAAACGTCGATGGGTTGCACCGAGACGCCGGTTCACGGAATCTCTCGGAGATTCACGGCAACATCTGGAAGGTTCGTTGCACTGGCTGCCACGCAGTGGACGAGAACCGCGACGTCCCAATCTCCATACTCCCATCCTGCCTCCAGTGCGGGTCCCTGCTCCGTCCACATATCGTCTGGTTCGGAGAATCCTTGCTCGCTGAGGATCTTCAGCAATGCTCCACGGTCTTGAGAAGCTGCGACCTTCTGCTCGTCATTGGCACATCCGGTGTCGTCTATCCAGCCGCCGGTTTCGCCTCTGTCGCCAAAGACGCCGGCGCATTCGTCGCCGAAATCAATCTGGATCCCACCCCACAGTCCTCGTTAGTCGATGTCTCACTGCAGGGTCGTGCCAAAGACCTTGTCCCGCTCCTACTCGATCCGACCTAGCAGGGGGAACAGCTCGTCCAGGCTCTTGATACATGGAGCATCACCCGTTTGTTCTCTGCTCTCGCGGTCTATCAAGGCGACGTGTAGTCCGGCCTTCCTCCCACCCTCCACATCCTCTCGCAGACTGTCACCGACATGCAGCGCCTCTTCCGGATCCACGGCATGCTTTTCTAGGGCACTGTGAAAAATCTGTGGAGCCGGTTTCGCCGCTTGGGCCACACTCGAGATCGTAATAGTATCGAAGGCCTCCGCGATGCCGAGTCCCCGCAACACGCCAAAGAGCCGGGAATCAAAATTGGAGATAATCCCCAACTCCAATCCCTGGGCCTTCAGCCGAGTCAACGTCGAGATCGTTTCAGGAAATAACCGCCAGGATCCATGATCCTCAAAGACCCGAAACACATGATCGAAAAACTCGTCGAACCGCTCAAACATGCCGACGCGATAAAACACGTTGTGAACAATATCAAACCACCACAACCGTTCACTCTGTTTCAACCGTACCGGATCCACCGTGGCAAATACCGGTGGCGGAGCTTCGCGGAACGCTCGGCTGAACGCCTGTTTGATCGCTGCCAACGAATCCGGCTTCGGTAAGAATCCGAACTCGCTCGCATGCCGAAGATAGATCTCAGCGACCGACCCATGCACATGAAAAAGGGTATCGGCTGCATCGAAAAATACGACACGTATCGAGGAACTCATCGCGCAACTCCCATACATCCACGTGGTCCACAGCGTCGCATGCCAAACGACATCGTCGACTCACCCATCTATTGCTATTGCTGGTTTTCTTGACAAAGCATACCCCCCTTGCTAGCTTCGAAGAAACCCCAAAACGATGGAGCGCATTCCATGGCGTCGCCGATTTTTGTGGTAGATAGCAGCCCCGCCGTCAGACGACTGGTCGAACAAATCTCCGCTCCGGAAGGCTTTGAGGTTCGTGGGTTTCAAGATGGCCCAGCTGCACTTGAAGCCGCTCGACGAAATGCACCGTCCCTGATCATCGCCGACTACCAGTTGGACAACATGACCTTTTCCGGGTTTTGTAAGGAGATCAGCAAACTGGACGCGCTCGCCGAAACCGCTCTCATCTCCTTGGTCAATCCGGCTGATCACCCCGACGAGAACCATCTCCGCACATTGGGTGTCAAAGCGTTCCTCAAGAAACCGTTCCAAACAGAAGAGCTCCTTACCGTACTCAAGGCGCTTCAAGAAAAACAGATGAGTTCCGGAAATAGCACGGGCCTGAAACGGCGCGTCTGGCCGCCAACCTCGAGTGGATCCGAGTCCGAGGATGACGAAACTGACCATGTGTCCGTTCTCACCGGTTTGGAGGAGCCTATGAACCAGCCTGTCAGCGCCGCCGCTACCGTACTGACTCCACCGATCACCCCATCGGCTACCGATGATGTCCTAAGGAGCCTCGTTGACCAACTCATACAGGCCATGACCACACGAAGCGAGCAGAGTCTGGCTGCGTCAGTACCGAAAGTCCTGAATGAACAATGGGGAGCACAGGTACGGCCGCTCGTTCAGAAGGAGCTACAGGTCCAATTGGGAAGCATTCTGTCTCAGGAATATCTCACGACGATTATTCAACCGCTTCTCGCTGAAGCCTTGCCGGCGCTGATCAGGAAAGAACTTGCGACCAGCGAACCGATCGTTCGACAAGCCCTATCGGATCTCTTCAAACTTCCGCTCGCAGCGCCTCTCGCGCAGTTGGTTCGAGAACAGATGCAATCCGTCGTTCATCAGGACTTACCCGCCGTCGTGCGGGAACAGGTAGGAACGATCAATCAGCAGGTGACCGATGCGGTTCACCAGGAAGCGGTGAAGCAAACGCCTCTCGTGGTTGAAACCGCGGTCAAAGCCTCGGTTGGCCTTGCCGTTGAACAGGCTGTTCAGCGCATCGTCCCTGATGTCGCGGAACAGCAGATCAAAGCGGAAATCAAACGACTGATCGAGACAGAAGAAACGTCGCGCTCCGCAAAACTCTAGCTTTTCTTCCCCTTCTTCCCTCGTCGAGCCTTCGCCAAGGCTTTTACCCGCTTGACATTCTTCCGATGCTTCTTACGCGTCTTCCGATCCTTTTCACGACCTCGTGCCATGGTCCTCCCTACAATAAAGTGGTGATCACTTGGGTGCGCGACTGTATAGCATATGCCACCCCTGGCTACAAGCTGAGACTCACACCATGTTCTCCGCCGCACAGACATGCTAAGATGCCGCCCGCACACTTGGACTGAACACCTATGGCTGCATCTCAGCTCGAAAAAACCTACGACCCGAATGCCGTTGAAAGACGATGGTCGCAGGAATGGCTCACACGCCGCTATTTCCACACCTCGCCGGAGCAGTCGGGTCAGCCCTATTGCATTGTCATCCCCCCGCCGAATGTCACGGGATCGCTCCATGTCGGTCACGCCCTGAACCATTCTCTGCAAGACATCTTGATCCGCTGGCGCCGCATGCAGGGACGGAACACACTGTGGCTCCCAGGAACCGACCATGCCGGGATCGCCACACAGAACGTCGTCGAGAAACAGCTGATGGCCGAGGGACTTTCCAGAGAAGCGCTCGGACGCGAACAGTTCATCGAGCGCGTCTGGCAGTGGAAAGCGACGTCAGGCAACACCATCGTCAACCAACAGAAGCAGCTCGGTGAATCCTGCGACTGGGACCGCCTCCGGTTCACGATGGACGAAGGATTATCGAAGGCTGTACTCGAAGTATTCGTCCGGCTCCACGAAGACGGCCTGATCTATCGCGGCGAGCGATTGATCAATTGGTGTCCCCGCTGCCTCACCGCATTATCGGATATTGAAGTCGAACACGAGGACACGAAGGGGAAGCTGTATTCCATCGATTACCCGCTGGCGGAGAATCCAACCATTCGTCTCACCGTCGCCACAACCAGACCCGAAACGCTGCTCGGCGATACCGCCGTCGCGGTCCATCCGGATGATGAACGGTTCAAGCATCTCATCGGCAAACAAGTCCGTCTCCCCCTCACGAATCGGACGATCCCCATCGTGGGAGATGCGCTCCTCGTCGATCGTGAATTCGGAACCGGGGCCGTCAAGATCACTCCGGCGCACGACTTCAACGACTACGAGGCAGGAGAACGGCATACGCTCCCGCGACTCGCGATCCTCGACCATCACGCGCTGCTCGATGCGTCCGGCATGCACCCAGCAGGTGTGGATCCCGCCGTCATTGACCAGTTGCAGGGCCTGCCCGTCTCAAAAGCCAGGCCTAAAGTTGAGGCACTGCTGAAAGAACGTGGACATCTGATCAAGGTCGAAGACCATAAGATGGCCGTGGGAAAGTGTTACCGATGCAAGACCGTGGTCGAGCCCTCTCTGTCTCCGCAGTGGTTCGTCAAGATCAAACCGTTGGCTGAACCGGCCATCACAGCGGTCGAAGAAGGGCGTATCCGCATCATTCCGGAGGGCTGGACCAATAATTATCTCGGCTGGATGCGTGACATTAAGGACTGGTGCATCTCCCGTCAAATCTGGTGGGGCCACCAAATTCCAGCCTGGTACTGTTTATCGTGCAACGTCAAACAGGTAGTCAGAACTGAGAGCCGGACAGCGGTTTTGTCGGGAGCCACGCCCATCGTCTCCAGGACTGCACCGGCGACGTGCCCGTCGTGCGGCGGGACCGATCTCTATCGAGACCCCGATGTTCTTGATACGTGGTTTTCTTCCGCACTCTGGCCGTTTTCAACCTTGGGATGGCCCGATCACACACAGGAACTCAAGACCTATTACCCCACAGCGACGCTGGTCACCGGTCTCGACATCTTGTTCTTCTGGGTCGCGCGCATGATCATGATGGGACTCAAATTCATGGGAGAGGTCCCCTTTAAAGACGTCTACATCCATGCACTCGTCCGCGACGCCGAAGGCAAGAAAATGAGCAAGTCGAAGGGAAACGTCATCGATCCACTTCATGTCATGAATGAGTTTGGCACCGATGCGCTCCGATTTACGTTGGCCTCGATGGCCTCGCCGGGCCGTGACGTGAAATTGGCGGAAGAGCGGATTGAGGGGTATCGCAATTTCGCCAATAAAATTTGGAATGTCGCGCGATTTGCGTTGATGTATCTTGACGGACCACGCGTCGCCCTTCCGCCGGCGCAACGAACGTTCCCCGACCGATGGATTCTGAGCCGACTTGCCCATACGATCCGCGTCGTCACGACGGAGTTGGAGTCCTACCGATTTGACCGGGCCGCAACGGCACTCTATCAATTCTTCTGGCACGAGTACTGCGACTGGTATGTGGAATTGATCAAGCCGGTCCTCCAAAGTCCCGAGCACCCGGATGGAAGCGGCACGCGCCACACGCTCGTGGAGACGCTGGAAACCACCATGCGGTTACTCCACCCCTTCATGCCGTTCCTCACGGAAGAGATTTGGCAAACGCTCCCCCATCAGGGTGAGAGTATTGTCGTGCAAACCTATCCGGTGGTCGACCAGGTATGGGTGTCGCCTGAGACTGAACAGAACTTTTCTCTATTGGAACAGACCGTGGGACTTGCCAGGACCGCCCGAGTTCTCTTGTATTATCCACCGGGGCAGCAGATCACGTTTCATGCTGGGCACGACGACCCGGACAGGCAACACCAACTCAGCCAGTTGCAACCGTATATCACCCATCTGAGTCGTGGTCGCGTCGATATCGGTCGGCCGCATGATTGGCCGACGACCAGATTACTACGACTCATCACAGAGGGCCTCTCGGTAGGCATTCCCGTCGCGGAAGACGTTGATCTCCAGAAAGCCATCGAGCGTTTGGACAAACAAATCGCGGAAACGGACAAGGAATTGCAACGCATCGACGGAAAGCTGAAAAACGCGGAGTTTACCTCGAAAGCACCGCCCGACGTGATTGCCGAGCATCACGATCGGCTGCAGACCCTCTCACGTGATCGAGCCTTACTGGCCGATAGCCAGCAGCAGCTCCGCACCATGCTCGGAGCCTGACCGATGGTCACCCTTCCTGCCGCAGAAATCCGACGAGCCGTGCGTCAGGGGCTCGATGAAGATCTTGCCCAGGGAGACGCCACCACCGCTGCGCTCTTTGCGACTCCAGTACCGGCGCGGGCCACGATCATCGCTCAACAGCCTTTGGTCGTTGCCGGAATGGCCGCAGCGGTCCAGACCTTTCTCATGGTCGATCCTGCCCTACGACTCACCGTCTCCAAGCGGGACGGTGAACACGCAAAGAACGGAGAACTGCTGCTTCAGATCGAAGGCGACGGACGGTCCATCTTACAAGCCGAACGGGTTGCCCTGAACTTTCTTCAACATCTCTCGGGGATCGCCACCGCGACACAGCACTTCTGTCGAGCCGTGCGGGGGTACTCAGTCAGTATCCTGGACACCAGGAAAACACTTCCCGGCTGGCGCAGGCTTCAGAAATGGGCCGTAGCGCTCGGTGGCGGAACCAATCACCGGTACTCCCTGAGCGACGGCATTCTGATCAAGGATAACCACCTCGCCCTTCTTCGACGGCATCGACGACCGGTGGAAGAGGCCTGTCGACTCGCAGAGCGCCGTCGATCGCCTACACTCCCGATCGTTGTCGAGGTGGAGTCCCTTTCCGAGGTTCGGCAAGCGTTGGCGAGAAAACCCGACGTAATTTTACTGGACAACATGACACCGGACATGGTCCGACGCGCCGTGGCGCTCATTCACAAGCGGGCCCTGGTGGAAGTCTCAGGCGGAATCACGCTGAACAATGTCCGCGCCATGGCGGCGGCCGGTGCTGATCGAATTTCCATCGGAGCCTTGACCCATTCTGCTCCGGCTGCCACGGTCAGCCTCGTCATGACGTCGACTGTACGTACACGACGCCGGCATCGCTGACCCATGGCGCCCTCTGCTCCGCTCAACATCGAAGCGATTCGCAGTACCCTGGCCACCAGGGCGCTGGGACAGATCCTGTATCTGTACCAGGATCTCCCTTCAACCAATCGAGAAGCCAGTTCGCTTGCGCAACAGGGCGCCGCGCACGGCACAGTGGTGGCGGCTGAACAGCAATCAGGCGGCTACGGACGACATGGGCGCGCCTGGTTTTCCCCGCCTGGATTCAACATTTATTGCTCCATCATCGTTCGCGGGAAAAGCCAGACCGTCCCGCTTGCACAATGGTTATCCTGGATACCGCTGGTCACCGCGCTGGCGGTCGCCGAGGCGACCCGGCACATTACTACGGCGCCCCTCGCTCTGAAATGGCCCAATGACCTGCTTCTTCAGGACCGTAAAGTCGGTGGGATTCTCTGCGAAAGCACCCTGACGACGACCAACGGCCCGATCGTGATCATTGGAATCGGGCTGAACGTGAACGTCCCGCCTCAGTCATTCCCTGAAGATTTACGTCCAATTGCCGCCTCGTTGATCGAAGCCGTCCCGCAACCGATCGATCGGAATCGACTCATCTCGCAACTCTTGTGGGAGCTGGAACAGTGCCTTGACGAGCTGCAGTCCCATGGACCCACCCGACTGCGGCAAGCCTACCTCGCTCGCTGTGCCACCGTAGGCCGTCAGGTGAGGGTCCTGTTCGCCAACGATCAGCAGATCCTTGGCACGGCGGAAACGCTCTCCGCCGACGGCGCGTTACAAGTACGGCCCCTCTCTGCTTCCCTTCGCGCACAACCGCCCGCTCTCATCGAGGTCCACGCCGCCGATGTGATTCATCTGAGAGAGTAGCGAAAGCTGGCCGCCCGAAGTACAATGCCTTCCATGCTGCTCGCGATCGATATCGGCAATACCAACGTCGTCGCAGGAGTCTTTGAGGGGCCGACGCTCCTGAGCCATTGGCGATTGGCGACCGACCCCAAGAAGACGGCCGATGAGTACGGGGTTCTCTGCCTCAGTCTGATGGCCAGAAGCGGCCGAGTCCCTGACCATATCACCGGTGCCATCATTTCCAGTGTCGTGCCTGCACTCACGGAGACCTTTGAATCGATGGTTGCAACGTCCTTTGGCTGCACTCCCATCACCGTCTCATCCGATCTTGAGACCGGGCTCACCCTGAAGTATCTGAATCCGAAAGAGATTGGAAGCGATCGTATTGTTAATGCGGCTGCCGCGTACGAGAAGTTCCGTCGCGACCTCATCATCGTTGATTTCGGTACTGCAACGACCTTCTGCGCCGTCAGCGGAACAGGTGACTACCTCGGCGGGGTGATTGCACCGGGCTTGGGGATTTCAGCTGAAGCCCTGTTTAGCCGGGCAGCTAAACTCAGCAAGGTAGAACTTGCCCGCCCCAAAACCGTGATCGGCACCGATACCGCCAGCAGCATTCAGTCGGGGCTCATTTTTGGGTATGCCGGTCTCGTGGATACTCTTATTCAACGAATCGAAGCCGAGATGGGGCGTTCCTCGTTTGTGATCGCGACCGGTGGATTGGCTCAGATCATCGCAGCAGAGGCGCGATCCATTCAGCACATCGAACCGTTCTTGACCCTCCAAGGACTCGAACTACTGTATCGCCGGGCCTGCGGGACTTATCCCACCCATTGAGCGTAAGGATTCCATCGCCCGTCTCATTTTATTTTCCGATGACCCGTTGACTTCCTTCCTCTTATGGATATCTCCACCGCTGTACAGGTATCCATATGACTGAAGACCACGCACAAGAAAAAACAAACGCTAATACAATTGAGAACTTAGAGGAGGGTCCTCCCAAGACAGCGACCGCCTCTTCCTCGGCGCAAGACGAACTGGCCGCCAAGGTTGAGGAGTGCACCGCGCTCAATGAGAAATACCTCCGGCTGGCAGCAGAATTTGAAAATTACAAGCGGCTAACGCAGCGTGATCAGCGCGAACAGATTCGGTTCGGCAATGAACAGCTGCTGAAAGAACTCCTGCCGGTCGTCGATAACTTGGAACGAGCGATCAAGGCGGCTCACACGAACGGAAGCGATTCAGCACTTACTCAGGGCGTCGAACTGACACTCAAGCAATTGTCCGGTGCCTTGGCCAAGTTCGGTGTGCAAGCCATTGAGACGTCCGGGCAAGAGTTCGATCCTCACACCCATCAAGCCGTCTCGTACGGGCCATCCACCGAGGTGCCCGCCAATCGGGTCTTAGATGAGTTTCAGAAGGGGTATCGATTGCACGACAGAGTATTGCGGGCAGCCATGGTCAGCGTGTCGTCAGGCCCACCTCAAGCAAGCGAATAGGATGCAACAACGCACTGACCCTGTGTCGTCGTTGTCGAGAAGGAAGGAGTATACCAATGGGTAAAGTTATCGGTATCGATCTCGGGACCACCAACTCTTGTGTGGCGATTATGAGCGGCGGCGACCCTGTCGTGATCGCCAACGCCGAAGGCAGTCGAACCACTCCTTCCGTCGTTGCCATCACCGATAAGAGTGAACGGCTGGTCGGCCAAATCGCCAAACGTCAAGCCATTACCAATCCGGAGAACACCATTTTCTCAGTCAAGCGACTGATGGGGCGAAAGTTCAAGAGCCGCGAAGTCCAAGAAGCCATGAAGCGACTCCCGTACAAGGTAGTCGAGGCCGACAATGGCGATGCCCATGTGGAGTTGCGCGGCAAGAGCTATAGCCCGCCGGAAGTATCCGCCATGATTCTGCAGAAGATGCGGCAGACGGCGGAAGACTATCTCGGTGAAAAAGTCACCGAGGCCGTGATCACTGTTCCCGCCTATTTTGATGACAGTCAGCGCCAGGCCACCAAAGATGCCGGTCAAATCGCCGGCCTGACCGTCCTGCGCATCATCAATGAACCGACCGCGGCGTCCCTTGCCTACGGCCTGGACAAGAAGAAGGATGAACGGATCGCCGTGTACGACTTGGGCGGCGGAACCTTTGACGTCTCTGTCCTGGAAATCGGTGAAGGCGTCTTCGAAGTGAAGTCGACCAACGGAGACACCTACCTCGGTGGAGACGACTTCGATCTCCGCGTGATGGATTGGCTGGTCGACGAGTTCAGGAAAGATCAGGGCATCGACTTACGGAAAGACCGGATGGCCCTCCAGCGACTGAAGGAAGCGGCGGAACGGGCCAAAATCGAACTCTCGTCGTCTCAAGAAACAGAAATCAATCTCCCATTCATTACTGCGGACGCCAGCGGCCCCAAGCATATGGTCACCAAGCTGACGCGGGCCAAACTGGAACAGCTGGTCGACGATCTCATTCAACGGACGATCGAGCCCTGCCGCAAAGCCTTATCCGATGCCGGTGTCACGGCCAATGACATCCAAGAAATCGTCTTGGTCGGCGGCATGACCCGTATGCCGAAGGTGATTCAGGTCGTGAAGGATTTCTTCGGAAAAGAGCCGCACCGCGGGGTCAATCCTGATGAAGTCGTGGCCATTGGGGCCGGCATTCAAGGCGGTGTCCTCAAGGGCGAGGTCAAGGACGTGCTGCTCCTCGACGTCACGCCGTTGTCATTGGGCATCGAAACACTGGGCGGCGTATTTACCAAGTTGATCGAGCGCAACACGACCGTTCCGACCAAGAAGAGCCAAGTCTTCTCGACCGCGGCCGACAACCAAACCGCCGTGACCATTCGCGTCTTTCAAGGCGAACGAGAAATGGCAAATGACAACAAGCTGCTGGGACAATTCGACTTGGTCGGTATTCCATCGGCGCCCCGCGGCATGCCTCAAATTGAAGTCACCTTTGATATCGATGCGAACGGCATCGTCCATGTGTCCGCCAAGGATCTGGCGACGCAGAAAGAGCAGTCCATCAAGATCACAGCCTCCAGCGGCCTGAGCAAAGATGAGGTCGAAAAGCTCGTTCGGGACGCGCAGTCGCATACCGAGGACGACAAGAAACGCCGCAAATTGGCGGAAGCCAAAAACCAGGGCGACAATCTGGTCTATCAAACCGAGAAAAATATCACGGAATACGGCGACAAGGTGTCCGCCGATGAAAAAACGAAGATCCAGGACGCCATTGCAACCCTTAAGAAAGCCTTAGAGGGCACCGATGCCGAGGCCATCGAATCCGCGACGCAAACCCTCATGACGGCGTCGCACAAATTGGCCGAAGAAATGTACAAGAAAGCGGCGGCTTCATCCGGTCCACAACCTGGTGCATCGGCAACCGGCGGTACCAGCGAGACAAAACCTGATGAGAAAGTCGTCGACGCAGAATTTGAAGAAGTGGACAAAGACAAAAAATAGCCTAGAATAACGCATCAAGGCGCCCGAGCTCTCGACGCAAACGAGAACCCGGGCGCTCCACCGTTCACTCATAATAGCTGCCGTGTCCAAACGCGATTACTACGAAACTCTTGGTGTCGATCGAAATGTCTCGGACGACGAGCTGAAGAAAGCCTATCGCAAGTTAGCCCGCCAGCACCATCCCGACCTTCATTCAGGGGAACAGCAAAAGAAAACCGCCGAAGAAAAGTTCAAAGAAATCAACGAAGCCTATGAAACTCTGAGCGATCAAGAGAAGCGGAAACGCTACGACATGTTCGGCCATGCCGGAGCCCAACAGGGCGGCCCCGGCTTTGACGGATTTGATTTCGGTCGAGGCGGATTCGGTGACGTCTTCAACGATATTTTTGAGGATTTCTTCGGTCAGGCCAGAGCCGGCGGGGGCGGTCGAACCGAGCGCGGCAACGACCTCCAGTACAATCTGGAAATCACGTTTGAAGAGTCTGTCTACGGGAAAGAAGCCAAACTCAAGATTCCGCGTTGGGAACTTTGTACCGAATGTAAAGGCACGGGAGCGAAGTCCGCAGCAGCTATTAAGCCCTGTGCCAGCTGTAAAGGCGCAGGGCAGATTCGCTTTCAGCAAGGGTTTTTTAGCGTCAGCCGCCCCTGTGGACAATGTGAAGGCACCGGACACCTCGTCACGGAACCCTGTGCGACTTGCCAGGGACGTCAACGGGTATACAAAGAGCGTGCAATCGCCGTCCACATTCCAGCTGGTATCGAAACCGGGATGCGGTTACGTCTCTCCAATGAGGGAGAGCACGGTCCCAATGGTGGGCCCCCTGGTGATCTCTACGTCGCCATTACCGTCAAACCCCATCAGATCTTTCAGCGAAAAGGGCTCGACATCGCCTGTGACGTCCCAATCAACCTGGTCACGGCGGTACTCGGCGGGAAAGTCGAAGTGCCGACCCTCAAGGGGGACACCATCATCAAAGTTCCGCCAGGCACTCAACATGACAAAGTCCTCCGCATCAAAGGATTGGGGATTCCCAGTCTCAAGGGAGGAACGACCGGCGATCAGATCTATACGATGAAGATCCAAATTCCCACCAAGCTGACGGCGAGACAAAAAGAACTGCTGATGGAGTACGCCAAAGAGAGCGGGATGTCCATGGAAGCCAATGGCGACGGCTTCTTCGATAAGATGAAGACGTTTTTCGAGTAACCGATCCCGTCCTTCCTGACTCTCAGTGCCCCCATGCCTGTATTTTTTGTTTCTCCCGCGTGTGTGACCCCTCCCACTATTTCAATAACCGGCGAACTCTTGTCTCACCTGAAGAATAGCCTCCGTATCGCCATCGGCGAATCTCTCTGGCTCAACGATGGCCAGGGCACCAGATACCGCGTAGAAATCAGTGATGTCTCGAAACATGCGATCACCGGACAGATTCTTGACACCATTCAGGAGCCTCTTCACGTTGCCCCTCACCTGATTCTTGGTCAGTCACTGCTCAAGGGTGAGAAAATGGACTGGGTCATTCAAAAGGCCACCGAACTGGGCGTACACGAGATCATACCGATCGAAAGCCGACACAGTGTCGTGCAACTCAAAGCTGATCGTATCGATCACCAACTCACCCGATGGCGACGCATCGCCCTGGAAGCTTCCCAACAATCAGAACAGTGGCGCATACCGACGATCGCCAGGCCACAATCGTTCACGACACTGCTCTCACGCGATCAGACAACCTCCACGATGCTCATGCTTGCCGAACGCCACAACGGCAAGAGCTTGCAGACCATTGCACTTCCCCAGAATACGCGCAGCTCCCTACTCATCTTGATCGGACCGGAGGGAGGTTGGAGCAAGGAAGAAAGAGACATCGCCGAGCGGCGAGGAATCGAGCCCATGACCCTTGGTCAACAGATCCTCCGGGCGGAAACCGCCGCCATCGCAACCATCGGCATTCTCCAATCGCGCCTAGGCAGACTGGGATAGCAGAGCAAATGGTGTGGGATGATACGATTCGTTCCATTTCACAATAACGGCCAGAGCAAGGCTGTGGATGGCCCATGGTGGGGCATCCTCAATCCCGCCTTGATCACAACGTGATTGCGCCCTAGAGACAGCCCCATGACCAGGATGAAGAATGATGACATCGAAGCGGTGACGTTCTGGCCAATCGATATACCCACCACGGACCCCTTTGTCGTCGCAACTGGAACACGAGAGGTTGCAGAAAATGTCTTCGTCCGCGTCACTCTCAGAAATGGGCACTGCGGCTATGGGGAAGCCGCACCGTTCCCTGAAGTCGGGGGAGAAGATCGTGCATCCTGCCTCCAAGCTCTCGCACACCTTACTCCTTCACTCATTGGCCGGACGGTTCATGACTATCAAGAATTCGGTCGTCACCTGGCGCAGCAAGCCCCTTCCCAGCCGGCTGCGCGCTGCAGCATCGAAACCGCTTTGCTTGATGCATACTGTCGTACCATGGCTATTCCTTTATGGCGACTCTGGGGTGGTGCTGATGTACGCTCCCGCATCACCGATATCACGATTCCAATCACCACCCAGGACAAGACCTTGTCCCTTGCCCGCAGTTGGTATGATCACGGGTTTCGCCTGTTTAAGATGAAAGTTGGAAAAGACGTCGATACAGATGTCCGCCGACTCGAGGCCCTTCACCAGGCACTGCCCGGCATTTCATTCATCGGGGATGGGAATCAGGGGTTTTCTCGGGCGGAGTGCCTGGCCTTTGCCGATGGCGTTCGGCGATTCGGCGGAACACTGGTCCTACTTGAGCAACCAGTCGTACGCGACGACCTCGACAGTCTCGTTGCTATTCGGCGAGAAACCGGCATTCCCGTCGCCGCTGATGAATCCGTCCGCTCACTCGAGGATGCGCGGAAGGTTATTACACAAGAGGCGGCGGACTATATCAACATCAAGATCATGAAAACCGGTGTCCTGGAAGCGGTGGAAATCGCATCCTTCACGCTTCAGGCAGGATTGAAGCTGATGGTCGGAGGCATGCTCGAATCACGTATCGCGATGGGTTGTTCTTTTGGTTTGGTCTTGGGTATGAAGGGGTTTGAGATGTTGGATCTGGATACTCCATTACTCTTGGCAAGCGACCCCATCCAAGGCGGCTATGGCTATGACGGCCCCACCCTTCAGCCTTGGCATGAGCCCGGTCTAGGATGCGCTGTGTCCATTCCGGCAGACGCCCACACGACCGACATAAAAAGCCAACCCCCAGGTGAACGGTAGACATTAGGCCACTTACATCCTGTGAGCTCTATCCTGAGCGATCAATCTCAGAAGGGATTGAGTTCGATCCGATCATCAATGTGCGCCCATCCGGAGGAATCCGACCCCTATATATTGGGCGCCGAGAGATCTCTGAGATGGAATGTCAATTGGATGATGAAAGACTTGCCCACACCCACGATCGGCCGGCAGAGCCTTAAAGAGATTGTAGGCCTGTGATTATGTGTAGCGTCCCAGAAACACGTTCGTAATATCCCCTTCGATAGGCTTAAGGCGAACGGATTATGACAAGCTCTTTCTGAACTCAAGCAGAAAGAGTGGAACAGCTTCATGACTTAGCTAAGATAGCGGGCCAACCCATTGCTTTCCGCCGATCCTAACCCGTATTCTCCTGCCATGAACCTCTCATCGTTGTCTACGGAACAGTTAAAGGAACTGGTCCAGGGTCTCGTGGACGATCGGCTTCGCGAGTTGATCGGCGATCCGGATCTTGGGCTCCAGCTCGGCGATTCACTCCGAGCCCGACTCAAGCAGTCACTTGCGAGCAATGAGCGCCTCTCCGGCGAAGACGTGGCGGAGCGGCTCGGCCTTCGGTGGTAGGATACGATGCCCTGGTACCGCCTCGCCTTTAAACCCGGCATTGCTCAAGATCTCGCCACGATTGACCAGCCCATGGCCCAACGGCTGCTCGACAAGTCCAAATGGTTGGCATCCAATGTCGACAATCTGCGCCATGAAGCGATTGCGGACGACCTTCCGGGGCTCTCCAAGTATGCCGTGGGGGACTGGCGGATCTTTTATGCGATCGACCGCACGGAACAGCTCGTCGACATCCACGCGATTATTCCACGATCAAGATTGAGAGAGCGACTGAACGATGACCACAGCCCCAGCTGAGATAGTGTTCGAGCACTGTACCCAGCTGAAGCGGTTCTTTGCACCCTGCCCACGTGGACTGGAACGCGTGCTTGAAGCAGAGCTTCAGACCCTCGGCGTGCCGTCGGCGACCAAAACTGAAGGCGGTGTCGGATTTAGCGCATCCTGGTCGACCATGTGCTGGATCAATCTCAAGTCGCACATCGCCAGCCGAATTCTGTGGGAGGTCGGCCACAGTGCCTACAAAACGGAACAGGATGTCTATCACGCCGCCTCTGCGCTCGCCTGGCCAGAATGGTTCACGCCAGAACAGACAATCAAGGTGAAGGTGAGCGCCCGGCGCTGTCCCCTCCCCAGCCTGGACTTTTTGACCCTCCGCATCAAAGATGCAATCTGCGATAGGTTTGTCGCTGGACGGCACAAACGACCCAGCGTCGATACGGAACGCCCCAACATTAAGGTCGATGCCTTTCTCGATCAGAACACCGTCACATTTTACCTGGATACCTCCGGAGAGCCACTGTTCAAACGCGGCCATCGGATGGGTCCCGTGGAAGCGCCGCTCAAAGAAAATCTAGCAGCAGGCATCCTGCGTCTTGCTGGCTGGACGCCCCGGGACGTGTTGCTCGATCCCATGTGTGGGAGCGGGACTATTCCTCTCGAAGCCGCCATCATGGCTCGCCAGATCGCGCCAGGTATTTCACGAAGATTTGCCTTCGAACGGCTGCTCGTCCATGACGCAGCACGATGGGACCGACAACGCGAAGCAGCCAGAGCCGAACAAGTCGCCGCCGTCCCATCAGCCATCTATGCCTCTGACCGTGATCCCGCGATGGTAAAGATTGCGCGGCGAACGTTTCAAGGCGCAGGGGTGGCCAACGACATTCAGTTGAATCAATGCGACATTCTCGATCTCGACGCACCCTCCACACAGGGCATAATGGTCATCAACCCACCCTATGGCGTCCGCCTCAGCCGGCTGGACGAACTGGAATCGTTCTACCCCAAACTGGGCGATTGGCTGAAGCAGCGCTTCGCTGGATGGCGCGCCTACGTGCTCACCGGTGATGCCCGAGTGCCGAAGCTGATTGGGCTGACGCCGTCCAAGCGCATTCCCCTTTTCAATGGCGCTCTGGAATGTCGGCTCTATGAGTTTGTGATCGTCCAAGGCGGTGCGAGACGACGCCTTGCTCCGCCGGTCAAGATATAGCAGAGATGGCCAACTCCTGCCTAAACAGAGCAGTCAGCGATCGTTCCTCCGATTCGGTCTGGAAGCGATTGATGTAGAGGATGAAGACGGGAAGAAAGAGAACAGTTAGGGCATTCCCCAAATACAGCGCCCATCCGACCAAGACGAACAAGAAGCCGAGATGCATCAGGCCTTTCTAAAAGGGTCGGGAGTCTTTATTTAAACAGGGCTAGTGAGAACTTCCTGACCCTTTAGAAGTCGTACGAAAAGCCTGTGGAGCGACAATCTACAGAAGATCTCCATTCCGATCCAGTATCCCCAATTTTGGGAAAACCATCTTTCCCTGACCTTTACTTTCTATTGGAATCTTTTGCGCTACCGTCTTCACATCATTGACCAGCATGGTCAGGTTGAACTACTCACCTATGACGTCTTGTGCCGAACCAGCTCATCCCACCTCTATCGTTGCTACCGGTCGTTCGCCTACCTCTCCTCACCCTATCGCCCAGGGAAGACCACCATGGATTCACTCGGGACTACGAGGGTATCCCCGGGCTTCAATTCAAAGTTATCGGCTATTCCGCTACGGAGCACGATATCATCATAACTGGCCGTGAATCGCTTCAGCCCCGGAGCAACGTCCGTAAACCGGAAAATGACGATCTGATTTCTCGCCGCCGTCTCCTTAAATCCTCCCGCGATGGTAATGCCCTGCAAGAGGGTCGTTTTGCTCTTCAGTGGATACTTGCCAGGATTCGCCACCTCGCCGAGCAAGAAGATATTGGAGCTATTAACCTCCTTCAAGGTCACGGCCACAACCGGATTCTGGACGTATTCTTTGAGTCGGTTCGTCATTTCTTCAGCCAGTTTGGTGGGCGTTTTTCCCACGGCTACGACGTCACGGATGATCGGCATGGAAAATCGCCCATCCGGACGTACCTGCACTTGTCGCGACAAGTCCGGATTCCTCCAGACGGTAATGTCCAATACATCTTCGGCACCGATCACATACTCACTGCTGACCGCATTGGAGAGTTTGTCCATCATCGCCTGACTTATCACCTTCTCAGCCTGCAGTACCGTGGTAGATAACATGGGAATATCTGTCGGCGATTTACCAGCATCCGGTTTACTCGCCCCCGATTCGCAAAACCCGGACTCTGCGAATACTGCACCTGTCAGCACAGTCAGTAGAACCCATCGTGAGTATCTCATGAACGTGATCCCTCCTGTCCTAATGTCCGAATGGGGGCACTCTGTCTCGCACGTTTCTCATTCACCAGTCATGTCTTAGAAGTAGCGGGGCCGGCTCGACGGCTTCTTGTTCATCAAGCGAAATCACAAGGTTACAAGGACAAACCTTGGCCAGAATCGCTTAGCTGGCGCATCTCCCACACAGATCATGCACCATCGTGTGGAAATAGTGCGATCGTGCATTTCAACGGATCCGCCATAATCTAGAACTAGACTGTAACATAAGATCCCCTCTCAACCTACCCCCCATTCATGAAGGGTGATGCAATCCTATACGCGAGTGGTGTACGCGTCTTACTGATGCACGAACTGTCCTCCACTGAACGAACATTCCCCCTGACAACGATACCCTTCACGTAGGCTGAGTCGTAATACCGGTTTGCACGAAGCATGAGGGGACAAGCCTTGATACATCGCCCCCAGACGGAAAACAGGTGGTAAAAGATTCTCGGTTGTGCTTGCAATAAAGACTAACTCTAGTGGCACAGACATAAATCTTGCCAATCAGAAACAAGTATATAAAGACTCCCGACCCTATTATTAGGATCGACTCTATTATTACGATTCCTTCTAACGAGAAGCCACGGCAGCACCGTCACAAGATTGACAAGCCGGGTCTCCTCATGCCGTCACTATTTTGAATGATGGCAGCATCATATAACTACGTAATAATCAAGTCACTGACATCTCACGCTTCGACAATTAGGCCCGCTTCTTGCTTGGGCTCATCGACAGCTGTGGACCCAATCAACTCAGGAGGATTCGATGGAATGTCCAAAGTGCAAAGGAACGATGTTGCTGGAGCGATTCTCTGATTTCTTTCTCGTGTTCTATGCCTGGAAATGCCTCAATTGCGGCGCGATCATCGACCGCACCATTTCCAAGAATCGACGAAAGAGTCTTGCGGCTAACGAATCTGCGACCGTTGCCGCACGCTAGAAACAGCTTGCGTTTTTCCTTGTTTTATTATGGGGTCGGGACTCTTTTCTTGACAATCGTCTGAGAGGTTGACTATAAGATCATTATGCCGCGTCGTCCTCGTCTTGCTGCCGGCAACCTCGCCTATCATGTCTTGAACCGACGGGTGGGTCGACTGCCGTTGTTTGAGACTCCGTCGGACTACCTCGCCTTTGAGGCCATCCTATCCGAAGCCCATGCGGCGTTCCGCATCCGCATTGCCGCCTATTGCCTCATGCCCAATCACTGGCACCTTCTCCTCTGGCCACGCCAGGATGGAGAACTCTCAGAAATCCTCCGCTGGATCACCGTGACTCATACCCAACGTTGGCATGTCCAGCATGAGACTGCCGGCACAGGCCCCGTCTATCAAGGACGCTTTAAATCGTTTCCTGTCCAGACTGATGAGCATTTTTTGACTGTCGCACGCTATGTGGAACGCAATGCGCTCCGGGCCAAGCTGGTCAGACAGGCGGAAAACTGGCGATGGAGTAGTTTATGGCGACGCAACCAGGGAGACGCCAAACTGACGACCTGGTTGAGTGACTGGCCGGTCCCTCCCCCGCGCAATTGGATCACTCGGGTCAATCGACCTGACACCGGCGAAGAACTGGAAACCCTTCGAGTGAGCGTACAGCGAGGACGTCCATTCGGCAACGACGCCTGGGTGAACCGGATGGCAAAGCGGTTTGGTATGGAATCGACGCTTCGTCCTCGCGGCAGACCCAAGGGATCGTAGGAGCATTCCCCCACCTCTGTAGTACCAGTTATGAACTGGTTGTCTGTCGGGGAGATTTAGTGCATTCAGCGACTCAGTTGCAGATGAACGATGGTTCCATTCTCCCCGCTCGCCCACCCCTGTGCAACATCGGGAAAGCTGAGGCCAAATAACGACGCAGGGGCTATCGATTTTCCCTCGCTCCAGGTGAGACCGGCGTCAGTTGTCCGATACAACGTTCCTCGTTCGCCCACGATCCAGCCTTCGCGCCGGCTCGTAAACCGGACCTTCAACAAATCAGTAAGTTTCGTACACGTATTTCCACAAGGCAGAGTCTGATCCACCCATTTGGCGCCCCCATCTGTCGTTTGAAACAGCGCCCCTGCATTGCCGACTGCCCAACCAGTTGAAGCATCAGTGAAAGAAACGTCGAACAAGGTGACTGCACTCTGCGTGCCTTGTGCGGTCCATGTCACGCCGCCATCAGATGTCGACAGGATCGTTCCCAATGCGCCGACAATGGTCCCTTTCTGTTCATCGAGAAACTGTACGGCATAGAGGGCCGCCATCGTGCCGCTGACCTGCTCGTTCCAATGCTGGCCTCCATCCGTGGTATGAAAGATGGTACCGCCTCCCCCAACGACCCACCCGATACTGGGAGATGGAAAGGAGACAGCGTAGAGCGGCTGCTGTGTCGCAAGAGACTGCGGAGACCAGGACTCTCCCCCGTTCATCGTGCGGCTGAACCATCCTCCAGCACCGGTCACCCATCCGTTCGACAAGTCGGCAAAAAACACGCTCGTGAGCAAGGCAGTTGTTCCACTGGTCACGCGCTTCCATTTTTTCCCGCCATCAACGGTCTTCAGAAGCGTCCCACCAGATCCCACCGCCCAGCCCTGTTGAGGCGCAGGAAAGTGAATACTCAGCAAGGTGGATTTTGTCGGACTCGTCTGGATCGTAAAGGAAAGAGCGGTCTCACTGCTTGCGGCCAGTCGTGGAAGCCCCAGTACCACCAGTAGCAACAAGGAGATGATACGCGATTGGATGCAGACAACGCGCAGTGGAGCCAGCATTATTGATTGGTACTCGCATCAGGTCTGTTATTCGTCCAATACCCATCGTCAGGAAGCCCCTTCGCCTCAATGGTGAACTGGCCCGCTTCTACTGTCAGCCATTTTTTCGGCGAGCAGCAGGTGCCATCCGGTAAGAGATCCCACGATCCTCGACGGACCACCAGAGGCCCTGTGGCAAGATCATCGAAAAAGTCGCCCTTCTTTCCAATCCCATACAGGTTCCGGTGCGGAACTTTGACCACGATCTCCTGATCCGTCCATGACTGCACCAAAGCTGCCGCGCCATTGAACAGAACTTCTGTACGGGAGACGTTCGACAACACTGTCGTACCGGCCTCCGGCTCGTTGATCTCAATGTCAGAGCGCCGTTTGTACGCTTTTTGATTTAATCGAAGATCGGCATGTTCTGCGGTCTTCAAGAACGTCCCAAATCCACTTCCCTTAATGGTCACGGTCGCATCCAACCCAGCCGACTTGGGGTCATACGCGTCAACCGTGGGCGTCACCAGCGTGAAGTCTCCTGCCTCAATCGCCATCGCCCCTCGCTCGGCGCAGCAGAGCCCCCCCAGATTCGGCCTGGTGGCACTCCGGTAGATCACCACCTTCCCGCTCTTTGCACTGAATGGGACCCACACATCGATTCGATCGTCGTTCCATCGATAGATGACGGCCGGGACCCCGCCGATCTCCACTCGATTCTGACCCGTATTGAAATCCATGAAGTTGTACGGAGTCGCCCCGCTTTCCGAATAGAACCCAAAATGTTCACCGCTGATCCGGAGCAATGTCCCGATCGGAGCGCTGGAAGGGCTCAGCGTCGTGATGTGAGGAACATGAACCGTAAACTGTGTCAGTACCCGTTCTTGCCCCTGCCGGCGCAACACCAGCGGACCAGACTCGGCATCAAGGGGAACATGGACCACGATCACATCGTCGTTCCATTGAGCAATCGTCGCAGGTTTTCCAGCGATCAGCACACCGTCATCCATCCGCTCTTTCGACTGACCAAATCCTTGGCCGAAAAGCACCACCTTCGTCCCGACAGGCCCACTGACCGGATCCACTCGAATGGAAGGCATCAGTTTCAATGGCACCGCATTGCTTTTAATGTACTCGACAGGCGCACAGCAGGATCCGTCAGGGAGCGGATCCGATGAGGCCAACCGAACCACGACCTCGCCGCTCGTCGCATTGGCAGGGACCTCCAGTTCGATAGCGTCATCCTTCCAGCGCCGCGGCCGAACGACCACCCCTCCGACGATCACATCGTTCACTCCGAACATCGTATTGGGATCGCGAGCGCCGGCGGACAGACCGAAATGCCGGCCCGTAATCTGAATCGTGGCCCCACGCTCGGCTTCCGTCGGTGTCATGTCTTCGATCTGTGGCATGACAATCGTCAACAGCCCGGCAAGCACCTTCTTCTTCCCGATCATCACCTCGATGAATCCACTCGTTGCCTTAAACGGAACTTTGATCTCAATAAGCTCAGGCTCCCACCGTTGCACCAGAGCCGACAGGCCATTGATGATCACTCTGTTGAACGCCGTCGACTTGTACGGGCCGAACCCCTTTCCGTTGAGCGTAACCGTCGCGCCGGGAGTTGCCATGGTGGTCGAGAGTTCAATGACAACCTTGCTCTCGATCGGCTTACCCTTGCTCGCTGCATGCATATTATTTGAGGACAAAAACAACAACACGAGGCATGCGGTAAACGCGGCAATTCGTTGCATGGGTGACCTTTCAGACAAGAAACGGGAAGGACAAAGCCATGATGTGCATCATGCAGGACTTTAACAAGTGGTTTTTTGAAGAGTCAAGGCGGACTAGGAGAGAAGCTGAACGATCAATTCGATTTCCACCGGTGCCTGGCAGGGAAGTTCAGCAGCCCCGACGGCGACACGCGCATGTCGGCCGGCATCACCGAATATGGACACGAGCAAATCCGAGGCACCATTGAGCACTTGCGGTTGATCGGTAAATCCTGGAGCCGAGGCAATATGGCCGACCATTTTGACAATCTGCTTTACTCGATCAAGCGAGCCTGCTGCATGCCGAATAATACTCAAGCCATTCAAGACGGCGACTCGCGAAGCCTCTTTCCCTTGCTCGATCGTCAATTCCTGGCCTAGCTTACCTGTCATGATGAGCTGGCCATCGCGCGACGGCAACACACCAGAAAGAAATAACAGCTCACCGACCCGAACAACCGGCACATAATTCGCCACCGGTTTCGGAGGATCCGGCAGCGTTACTCCTAATTCTTTGAGCTTTACTTCAACCGACACGTCGCCTACTCTATCTTCCCAACTGACGTTTCACTTTTCACGCTTCACGTCTCACTTCCAAACTTCTATCCCGACTTCAGGGCATCAAGAAAACTCTCACCATTTAGTAACCGTTCAGCTCCAAGCGCCTCAGTAATCGTTTGCCCCACGTCCGCCGCCGTCACCCTGGTGCCCAAATCGACACCTTGGGCCAGTTTCGGACCGGTGACGCAGAGAGGAACATATTCGCGAGTCAACGTCTTGCCGGCCAATGAACCGTCCCGGCCATGATCACCTGTCACAATGACCATATCGCCGGGGCGTAACTTTTCGAATAACTCCGGCAACCGACGATCAAACTCTTGCAGAGCCGTGGCCATCTGTGTCGGCTCTTCTGACCACTGGTCCACACTGGCAACCAGGAGCCCGCGCGGAACTTTGTTCAACATGCCGACCACTTCTTCCAAGCCTGCAATCCCCGATGCAATCGGAAAGGCTTTTGTAAATCCACGACCGCTGAAGAGATCATAGACTTTCCCGACCCCCATCGCAATCTGACCCGATCGACTCAACACATCGAACATCGTCACACCAGCCGGCTCATGCACACAATCCTTCCGTCCAGCGTACGGACGAAGGTGATCATGCCCCCCACTCACCGGCTGCGCGACGACACGAAGGAGTATCCCCGCATCCTTTGCCGCTTTTCGCACTTCACGGCAGCGATGCTGGAATTCTGATACGGCCATGATGGATTCATGCATGGCCAGGAAACAGGTATTGCCTCCGTCGGCCCAGAGTATGGGCGCTCCCGTCGCCATATGCTCCACGCCATATCGACGGAGCATCGCCGCCATCAGCGCCACCTCTCTGCCGATCGACTTTCTTCCGAATACTTGCTCAATCAAATCCACGATCGACGTGGGCACACCTGAACGGCAAACAGCCGCGCCCTCATGCTGAACCACCCCGCTCATTTCCCAATATCCCACCACGGAATCTTTCCCCGCCGATGCGAAGGCCAGACGCCCGAAGCATCCGTTGGGTTGTCCCATGGCCCGCACACCTTTGATCTGAGCGATATGGCCCAGTCCAAGCATTTCTAAGTTAGGGAGACTGAGTCCCCCAACGGACTCAGCCAGATGGACAAGGGTGTTCGCCTCAGCATCGCCGTAGTCTGCCGCATCCGGCAAGGCTCCGACCCCACATCCATCCATGACGAGGAGGATGACGCGCTTGATCATCGGCTGACTCTACCAATTTCACCAAGAATCAACATAGAGACGTCTGGAACGAGCTAAGAGCATATAGCGGAAGAAGATTCTGGCAACTGGACCGCACAATCCATCGCAGCCAGATGAACAAGGGTGCTCACCTCAGCATCGCCGCAGTCTACCGCATCCGGCAGAGCTCCGATCCCATGCCAACCCAGTACAAGGAGGATGACACGCGTGATCCTCGACTCACTCTATCAAATCACCGTGAGTCGACATAGAGACGTATGGAACCATTAAGAAGATCCAAGAGGACGTAGGGGAAGAGGGTCCAGACAACAAGCAGTTTGCTGAAAAACTTGGTTTCTGCTTCGCCCACCATAGCACGATGATAAAAAGAACTGTGGCACTCTACAAGTCAGACTGCTCAAAAAGGCCGTCCAGCAAAGCCTCAGCGAGCGAAGGGGCGAGGCGTACGCTTCGGTACGTCGAACCTCTGGGTGATGCGAGAATGCCGCTGGAGGACTCTTTCAGCAGTCTGCTAGACCGTGCGATCCACCACGAGAGACCGTTGTACCAGTTTGCGGCAACCCTATCACCTCTGGTCTCCCGATGCGCGCCATTGCTCGAGAATCGTCAGGCCAGCACTCGTGCCGATCCGATCCGCGCCGGCCTCGAGCATCGCGAGCGTCGTCTTCCAATCCCGGATCCCGCCTGAGGCCTTGACCTTGGCCATTCCCGCCACCGTCTCTTTCAGTAAACGCACATCTGCCACAGTCGCTCCGGCAGCACCGAACCCCGTCGAGGTCTTCACATACTCTGCTCCAGCCTCCACGACGAGATGACAAGCGGCTCGCTTTTCATCCTGAGTCAGATAGCAGGTTTCAAGAATGACCTTGTGCTCAACCCCGGGTGTCGCCTTCACGACTTCAGCAATATCCGTCCGTACAGCGTCATGGTCTCCGGATTTCAGTCGGCTGACATTCAGCACCATATCCAACACCTGGGCTCCGCGAGAGACTGCATCGACCGCTTCAGCGACTTTGGTTCTTGTCGTATGCCCGCCCAGCGGAAATCCGATCGGGATCCCAAGCTGAATGTTTGTACCCGCGATTGCCGCGGCTGCTTCATCGACGTAACAAGGCGGGACAAATATGACGGTAAACCCATGGGCCTTCGCCTCATCACAAAGACGAAGCACATCGCCCTTCGTCGCCTCCGGCCTCAAGACGGTATGGTCGATCAGTACAGGAAGATTCCAACGTGACATGCGCTATGAGACTCCTTCTTCGTGATAGATCGCATCGCTCTTCGGGACCATGAACGTCTGCGAATGAGGGGCTTTTCGGAACGGACGTTTTTGATACTTTTCCACCGCCTTGTTGTGTTCAACCAAGGTGGCGGAAAATTGATGGGTCCCATCGTTTCGAGATACGAAATACAGGTACGCGGATGGAACAGGATACAGGGCCGCGCGAATCGCGTCGGCTCCTGGACTCGCGATCGGCCCAGGCGGCAACCCCGCCCACCGATAGGTATTGTAGGGACTGGGATGGGAAAGGTCCTTCTTATGTAGATTCCCATCGAAATTCGGCAGTCCATAGATGACGGTCGGATCACTCTGGAGCGGAATATTTTTCTTCAATCGATTGTGAAAAACGGCTGAAATCTGTGGGCGTTCATTTCCTACACCAGTTTCTTTTTCAATCACCGAAGCGAGAGTCAAGACTTGATGGACCGTGAGGTTGATCTCTTTGGCTCGCACTTTCCACTCTTGGGTCATGACATAATCCAACTGATCCACCATCGCCCTGATCACGTCTTTTGCCGCCGTCGGTTTCGCAAACCGGTAGGTGTCGGGGTAGAGGTAGCCTTCCACCGAGTCCGCCT
>JAHBWO010000100.1 GCA_019636945.1 Nitrospira sp.
CTCACAGGTGACGGTGGGCACCCCCTACCGTTGTTGGCCAACGCACTCCGAACAGCGTCAGGCCACATCGGTGTCATGATCGAGATCAAGACAGAGGGTATTGCCAAACAAGTCTGCCGCACAGTCCGAGACATCCAGTTTCGTGAACCCGTCATCTACGCCTCCTTCTTTCATAACGAGTTGCTCGCGGTTCGTCATGAAGATCCACAGGCGCAGACCATGGCCCTCATCGAAGCGATGCCCGTCAATCAAACGGCGTTTGCAACAGACGCACAGGCCACCCATGTCGGCGTGGCATTCGAAACGCTCACATCGTCATTTCTTAAGTCGCTGCACGACCACTCATTCCAAGTGTTTGTCTACACCGTCAACGACCCAGCTGACATTCAAACAGCCAAGGCCATGGGCGTCGACGGCATCATCTCCGACTATCCGGAGCGGCTGCTCTGATTGATGACATGCGATCGACAGACGCTTTGTTAAGAAATGATCTCGTAGAACAACTCAGAAGTCTTCGTCAGGGATCGTCCTGTCAGCTGTTCCAAGCACCGTTTCTTGTATCCGTCACCATAGAACCATGCCCAATCCACCTCGGAAGCAGCACATTTCACTGATCAGGCTGTACCGGGAATAATAGTTCGAGATACGAACCCATACAGAGGTCAGCGTTCTCCACAGGTCTTTCCTTCCATGGACCGCTTCAGTACAATGCCGCCCCGTCAAGACGGAGACGTCATCATCTCTGGAAAGTTGGATTCCTGCGCCGCACTCTCACCCCAGAATGATGCTGGCATCCGCATTTGTGGAAAGCCTGGCCAGTAGGTCGGAGCCTATCGATTAACAGAAAAGTAACAAGTCAGGCAGAGGCTCCGTACCTTAGATGCTCGTTACCTATCTGAATCGTTATGCGGCTGCCTGCTGGCTGGTCATCCTGCTGCTGGGAACCAGCAGCACCACAGCCGCTACGGAGGCGCCGAACCCTTCCGACAGTGAGTTGGACATCCCTCCGGTGATTGTCCGTGGGGAAATGCCCGCGCCGGCACCGGCTGCCTCCACACAAAGCCTCACTCGCCAGCCATCCAGCGCTGTCCGTATCTCTTCCGAAGACATCCAACAGTCGCGAGGCTATAACCTGGAGGATGTCCTTCGACTGGCCCCTGGTGTCGTGTTTCAGTCACGAGGCGGAGCCACGGACGGCAAGCTGAATCTCCGAGGCACCAACCTCTCGTCGAACATCAACACCTGGGGCATTACGCTTTTGGTCAACGGATTGCCCTTCAATGCCGCCGATGGCTTCGCGCAACTAAACACGATCGATTTACAAACAGTCGATCATATCGAAGTCTACAAGGGGGCCCAAGCCATCAAGTTCGGCGCGAACTCCTTAGGCGGAGCCATTAACTTTGTGCTCAAAACCGGTGTCAACCAGGCCATGGTTCAAGTCAGAGGGGAAGGTGGCAGCTTCGGATACTACAATTCCCAATTAGCATCGGGCCACACCACCAAGCCCTTCGCTCTGTTCGGTGAGACCGCGAAAGGGGATTACTATGTGAGCCTGACAGGCAACGGACAGGATGGCTACCGGATGAACTCCCAGGAGCATGCCGTCCGATTTACCGCAAATATCGGCGTAACGGTGGGAGAACGCCATCACGCCAGAGTGACCATCCAGAATGCCAATGTGAACTCCCAGCTGCCTGGCCCCCTCACACGCACCCAATTTGAGACCAACCCGCGGCAGGCCGGGGCTCAACTCGATGTGGGCGGCAATCCCCTTGTCTGTGAACTGGCGCTACCCTGTCACTACACCAATGACAATCTACTGAATCGAATCGGTGTGGCCTACCAGTATCATGGAGATACCTGGGGCACCCTCACAGTGGCGCCTTTCTACCAATATTGGAAATGGAAGTCGAACTTTACTCAAGTGTTTGATCACCTCACCCAAGATACCGGGGCGGAGGTACGGTATACACAGACCACCAAAGTCCTAGGACTGACGCACCGATGGGTGATCGGGGCCTCGCCTTGGTACGGCGTGAGTCGGTTCAATTTATTCAAAAATGACTTCGGGACGCGAGGGGACATTCTACAGAATCGGCATGTCCAGACGCTGAATCTGGGGGCCTATGTCGAGGACGAAATCCAGATCGTGCCGAATGTGGCCCTGATCCTCGGAGGACGATTGGACTATTCCTCCCGCAAGGCAACGGTCACGGACTTTTCCCCACCCGGCGCACTCGCGGGTGAGCGGACCGGGGACCGGGTCTATAGCGCGGTGAATCCTCGAGTGGGCCTGGTCATCCACACGAGTGCCACGACACAGCTCTACGGCAATATCAGTCGTGGGTATGAAGCGCCCATCAATATCCACCTCATGCAACCGATCAGTGCGCAAGGCCTGTTGCCGACCGGCGCTTTTCTCGACATCGATGCGCAGCGGGCCTGGCAATTCGAACTGGGGTACCGTGGAACGGCGCGTGAGGGGGACGTGACATGGGACCTCGCGGCGTATGATCTGGAAATGCGCAAGGAGCTCCTCATCACAGCAGTGAGTGTGCCGGGTGTTGGAGAGGTGGCGACATGGCGCAATGCCGGCGCATCCCGTCACTTGGGGGTCGAGGCGGGTGGGAGCATGTTGCTGGCCAAAGGTCTTATGGCAACTGGTGCCGATCGGCCGCCGGACCGGTTGACTCTGCGGGCGGCCTACACCTGGCGGCACTATCGATTTCTGGATGATGTCTACAAAGTCAGCAACGGCGTCTCCGTGATCGATGCGAAGGACGGGAATGCCATTCCTGGCATTCCCGTGCATTGGATTACCGGCGAATTGAAGTACAGCCACCCGAGCGGCTGGTGGGTCGCGCCGAATCTTGAATGGTCTCCCGCGGGGTATTTCATGGACTTTGATAACAGGCTGAAGAACCCGTCCTTCGGCCTCGTCAATCTCAAGATGGGCTATACCTACCGGAACTGGACGTTGTTCTTCGAAGGCCGGAATTTGACCGATCAAAACTATGCCGGATCGGTCGCTGCCGGAGGCGTCAATGGCGCCAATGCCGGCACGTCCAGACTATTCTTTCCCTCATGGCCGATCAGCTTCTTCGGCGGTATTTCGGTGCAGGCATTTTGAAACGACCTCCGCTGCACTCGTGGATTCAGTGGAACGACAACGCGGTGCCTCACGATATAGCCACAATGTCGAAATCGGTCGTAACCGCTTCCCTCACCTCCCGCGCTGTAGTGTTTCCATCACCAGCGCCATCGCCGCATGGCGATTCTCCACGCCCAGCCGACTATAGACCCGTTCCAAGTGCTTCTGGACCGTGCGAGGACTGATCCCGAGGATCGCGCCGATTTCGGGATTGGTTTTCCCCTGAACAACCCAACTCAAAATCTCCGCTTCACGTTGGCTTAAACCCAAATGGACAAGCGTCGCTGGAGTGATCTCAGAACATTGCTGTTCAAGGAACAGAAATCGCTGGGTTCCCTTTCGCATATATCGAATCGAAAGCGCACGATGACCCTTGGAGTGGACAAGTGGCGTGAGAGGCTCGGGAAGGTCTAATCCGCTATCAAGCGCTGATTCCTGCCGCTTGACCCAATCGCGGAGCGCTGTCGGCAAACGGTCAGGCCGGTGCCGCCCATCAGCCAGATATTCAGAGACGTACCGTATCGCTCGCGGGGTCGCCCACAGGATGCGCCCATCAGGGACAATTCCCATCACGGCACGATCAAGCCCTTCGAGTGTCTGGCTCACAACAGCCATCTGTTCCTGAACTGTGCTCACGCGATAAGCGTTGGCATAGGCCTGTACCAAATGGGGACGGAGGAGATCCAGCAGGACGATATCCTCGTCGGCAAAGTCACGCTTCACGCGGTTCAATCCGATCGCCAGCACCGAGTTGCGTGTGATGGAGATCATCGCGCCCATGTTATAGGGCAACTGCAGCGGGCGATAAAACTCGTTATAGAGATCCGTATCACGAAACTGCCGTTGCGACAGAAAATCCGTGATCTTGCGTGTCTTCAAATCTTTGGTGCGCTCGGCATGGGTAATAATCGGATGTTGATGGGCATAACGCCCCAGAATGGCCTGCGCATCCGGGATGGTCGGGTGATGATCCGGCCAACCCCGGTAGGCGGCAAACCTCCGGTGACCACTCATGTCATTGTAGGAACAGATATCCGTTGCGATGAGCCTCGGGATTGATCCGATCACATGGGTTGTGAGGTCATCCCAGTTCCTGAGCCGATACAGCTCATGGAGAAATGCCGAACACTTGCGGAGGTCGCGAAGGCGGAGAGTACTCACGGCTGCCTATTAGCATCTTGTATGGACTCGCTGAGAGCCATGATTCGAATCCTAGCCAATTCGACTACGCCGGTGGACGCCCGATTGTGACGATATTTCGTCGTGCAGCCGTCATGGCTGCCACAATTGCCGCATGCCGGTTTTCCACCCCAAGTCTCGTGTAGATTCGTCCGAGATGCTTGTGGACCGTACGGGGACTGATCCCAAGAATGGCACCGATCTCCGGATTGGTCTTGCCGGTCACAACCCACGTGAGAATCTCGGTTTCGCGAGGGCTCAACCCCAAGGGAGCCAAATCCTCCGCGTCACAACCAGCTCGGCTCTCCTCAAGCGAAAGCAAGATATTCTGCCCATCGTT
The DNA here is from genome assembly GCA_019636945.1 of Nitrospira sp. Taxonomy (GTDB): domain Bacteria; phylum Nitrospirota; class Nitrospiria; order Nitrospirales; family Nitrospiraceae; genus Nitrospira_D. The sequence continues at coordinate 4,674 of JAHBWO010000100.1, forward strand.
TAGAAGACGGATCGTGAGCGTTGATCCCCCATGGTCAATCACGAGCGGTTTGAATGGAGCAGGAAGATCCGCCGGTCGATCCACCCGCTTAAGTTCCTGCTGTGTCCATTCCCGAAGAAGACTCGGCAACCAGTCTGATCGCCGCCCCTCGCTCAAGCCATAGGTATCCAACAGCCGCTTCGCCTCGGTCGTGGCCCAGAGGATGCGTCCCTTGTGAGTCACAGACACCAGCCCTCGGTGCATCTCTTCCATCGCCTGGTTAAGCGTGGACAGCGCTTCGTGCATTCTGGTGACGGCCTCGGCATTACCAAACGCCTGGGCGACATGGGGCCGCAACAGATCGAGCACGACCAACTCGTCCTCGGTAAAGTCTCTTCCGCCTCGATTCAGGCCGATGGCGATCAGGCAATCCCTGTTCACTGCAAGGCCGGCACCCATGCAGTACGGGATCTGAAGAGGCTTGTAGAGCTCATTGTACAGTTCGGTGGTTCGAAATTGACGCTGGGTCACGAAATCGGTAATTTTTCGCGCGCTCAGATCCTTCGTCTGTTCAATGTGTGTGACAACCGGGTGTTGATGAGAATATGTACCGAGGATTTCCGGCGCATCGGCGATCATCGAGCGATCAGGAGGCCACATCCGATAGGCAGCCTGTCGGCGCCGCGAGTTCATTTCGTTGTACGAGCAGATATCCGTGGGTATCAGTGAAGGGATCGTCCCAACAAGATGCGTGGTCAGCTCATCCCATGACCGGAAGGCATAGAGGTCACGGAGAAACTCCAACACCGGTTTGATGGACTGATAACGCAATCGACGCATGACACAACCCTTCGGTTGCTTAGGCGGAACCATTCACAATGGTGGCCCAGTCGTGAGAGCCAGCGCGATAGAATAGACGACGACACCGCTCACGCAGCAACGGGCCGCATAGCCCCACCGGCTGGATTCTCACCCAATCCTATCCTGCACAACACCCCTGGCATCTACCGACCATCAGCGGTAACTGCTGATGGGATCGCCTGTCCGGCCACTGTATCGCGCTCATCCCGCAGCGAGCAATCTGCTTCATGCCCCTACGGAAAGCACCGTACTCATGGTGGCGCATCGACGAAGCCGAGGGATTCACCTATGGTGCATCTCCGTCGGAAAGAGATACGACATCGCAATCCCAAAGGGTCGGATCAGGAGCGTAGCGGTGGGAAAGGACCTGTCGATGAGAGAGCAAGCAGTACTGGCGCTGCTGCGAAGAGGCCAATCGAACAAAGAGATGAGTGCGGTCTTAGGCATCTCGACTCGGACTGTTCAAACCTATCTGCGGCGCATCTATTGGCATCTGGGTGTCCAGACAAGAGCCGAAGCCATTGTGGCGCTGTATGAGAAAAGAAGCCGTGGCACGGACACCTAGCGGCGACAATGCATTTCAATGGCGTACGGTCTTCACCGTACGCCATTTAGGAACTGTGAATGGCACACATCGCTATGGTACGACACCCTGCCCCATCGACTCTGCAAGACCGCTTGATGATGCGTTATGGCAGAGAGACAGCCGGAAAGAAGCGCGGGGCTGTAGAACAAGTGGAGATCTCATCGTCGGAGCAGACTGCCGCCACAGGGCAAGGCCTACGCACACAGACACACCTTGTACTGAATGAGGTGTCTATCCGATGACTCGCTCTGACCTGAGATGGCACACGATCATCTTGATAGCAATCTGTTGGGCCGATGACCCGCTCCAGAGTTGGGCACAGAGTTCGCCCCAGAGGCCCCGGTGCTCCGTAACAACGGAGCAGGATCTCCATGAAGAAGTGCGCTACTTGCAGGAGGAGACCATCGGTCTTGTAGATCGTCATGATCAACTGATGGCTCGATCTCCATCCAGCAACGACATCCCCACTGATGACAATGCCCATGACTCCAGCAGGAAGAATCTTCCAGTGGGTCTCCGACAAGGCAACAGTGTCCGGATGGTGCCATTGAGCGTGCGAGGATTCACCCTCAATCAGCAAGAGGGCCGATGAAAGAATGGACAATGCGTTCATGATCTGGCGAAGAAAATGGTCGGTTTACACTGGTCACATTGGGGTCGCCTGCCAGAGTTCCCAACCAATACGTCGATTCCATCAAGCGAGAGAGCAACCAAGCATACCTGTTCGTGTCGCGAGCGTACGACCATCTCTCGATGTCACGTACCTGAACACACAAATCAAGGCAAAGAATGAACGGTGCGAGTCAACCACACAAGAGGAGGGAGAGCATGATTCGAATGCAACGGGCCAGCATTCTGAGCATCTTGTTTATGGGGCTAAGCCTGACCGCTCAAATCACATGGGCACACACCGGCACAGCGACTCAACCAATCCAGAATGACCATCGCAGCGGGCCGCAACCAGTAGCCGCATCACTACTCAATCTACCCATCCAGTTCGAAGCCAACCACGGTCAGGTTGATGAACAGGTTAAGTTTCTCGCGCGCGGAAAGGGCTACAACCTCTTTCTCACTCCAACCGAATCGGTGATGGTGCTCACCAGGCGTGATGCGTCACGCGTAACGGGTGACACGCGATCGGATCCGACGGATGTCCTAGGCCATGAGCCCCAGGCGTACAAGCACAGCGTGGTGCGGATGAAGCTCGAAGGTGCCAATCCCTCACCGGCCATTGATGGGATGGAACAGCTGCCTGGCATCGTGAACTACTTTATCGGCAACGATCCCGCCAAATGGCGCACAAAGATTCCCACCTATGCAAAGGTCCACTACAAAGAAGCCTATCCGGGAATCGATCTGGCCTACTACGGCAACCAGGGCAAGCTGGAATATGATTTCATCGTCGCTCCCGGTGCTGATCCGAATCAGATCAAGCTGGCCTTCGAGGGGGCGTCGGAGATCACAGTGGCAACCAGTGGTGATCTACTCCTGACCACAGCACTAGGTGAGGTTCGAGTTCAGAAGCCGATCGTATATCAACTTGAGAGCGATGGGCATAAAACGCTGGTAGCGGGAAACTATGTTGCCTCTCCAAAGAATTTGTCTCATGTGCAAATCCATCTTGCCGCATATGATCGAGAGAAGCCGCTGGTTATTGATCCTGTAGTCGATTTCCTCACGTATCTCGGAGGCAAGTTGGGAGATGCGAACCCCAGAATTGCAGTGGATAGCTTAGGAAATGCATATGTGGCAGGCATGACAGGCTCACTGGACTTCCCCACAACATCAGGAGTCTACGATCCATCCTTTAACGCGAATTCTTCCTGCCCAAGTATCACAGTCACGAATACGACGTGCCTCGATGCAACGGGAGTAAATGTCAATTTTGACTATTTTGTCGCGAAGGTCAATCCCTCCGGATCGACGTTGGTCTATGCAACCTACCTTGGAGGAACCGGGAATGAGTTTCTTGTCGCACCTATCGCAGTGGATCTCACAGGCAACGTCTATGTTGGTGGGCAAACCCGTTCTGCTGATTTCCCCGTAACGCCAGGTGCATTTCAAACCTCCGCACATCATTCTCCGACCTGCCAGCCATCATCCAATTGCAGTGCGGATGGATTTCTGACCAAGCTGGATCCCACAGGTAGTACTCTCGGGTACTCGACTTATTTCGGTGGGAATAGCGGTGACGGTGTAACAGGAATAACTGTGGACTCAAATGGATTCCTCTACGTAACTGGAGACTTTGCTTCTACAGATTTCCCGATCACACCTGGGGCTTTCTCATCAAGTACAGTCAGGGGACTTCTTGCCAAAGTAAATCAGACTGGAACAGGCCTCGTCTGGGCCACTCGGCTTGGCATTCCAGGAAGCGGATTTCATGAAGGAAGAGCGATTGCTTTGGACTCAGCTGGGAATGTGATTCTAGTTGGAGGGGTGCAGGGAAACGTGATGCCGCTCGTCGGCGCAGTACAGAACACCTATGGTGGAAATTCTGATGCCTTTGTATGGAAGTTTAATCCGACCGGAACCACGTTACTCTTTTCAACATTTCTAGGTGGTACGGGGGTAGATTGGGGATATGGGGTGGCGGTGGATCCCTCGGATAATATTTATCTTACTGGGTATACACAGTCACCCAACTTCCCCACTACTTCGAACGCTTACGACCAGAGTCATAACGGTGACAGCGATATATTTGTCACCAAACTATCAGCCACAGGCTCCCCCATTGTCTACTCGACATTCTTGGGCGGAAGTGGGAACGATGAAAATCGTGCCGATATCGTCGTTGACGCAGCAGGACAGGCGTACGTCGCCGGTAGCTCGTTATCACCTAATTTCCCGTTGGTGAACGCCTTTGATTCAACTAGTGCTGTTTTCGAAATCGTTTTGGCGAAGTTGGCATCAGATGGCTCGAATCTTGTGTATTCATCATACCTCGGAGGTGCATTTAGTGAAGCTCGTCCGTCAATTGCTCTAGGGCCAGAGGGAAGTATTTACCTTGCCGCAATAGTAAACCCTACTGGACTAACAACAACCTCAGGTGTATTTCAGCCTAACAGTAATGGGGGGGAAGAAATCTTCATCGCAAAGATCACTGACAAGCCCCTCGCGAACGCGGGCCCGGATCAATCGGTCCCGATGGGAACGCCGGTGACGTTGGACGGGACGGGCTCAAGCGGTGGAAGCTTGACCTACAACTGGACCCGGATTGCTGGTCCGTCCGTGGCCCTGAGTGGAGCCTCCACCGCTCATCCAACGTTCACGGCACCGAACGTGCCTGCGGCCGGAGCTACCGTCACTTTTCAGCTGATCGTGTGCGAAGGGACCAGCCGCAATTGCAGCGATCCCGATACGGTCAATGTCCATATCATGAATGTTAATCGTCCCCCGGTGGCTGAGGCCGGGCTGGATCAAACCGTGCAAGAAGGCAGTCCTGTCTTGCTCAATGGGAGTGCCAGTTACGATCCGGATGTTGAATCCATCACCTATACCTGGCTCCAGGTCTTTGGACCAACGGTGACGCTGGCCTACCCGAATAGCGCTACACCAAATTTCACAGCGCCTCCTGTTGGGGCCAGTGGAGGACAGGTAGATTTCGAACTGATTGTCACCGATGCGCGGGGCTCGAATCACGCCGATTATGTCTCAGTCTTCATTTCGAACGTGAATCAGCCACCGGTCAGCAACGCCGGCCTGGATCAAACCCGAAACGAGAACACGCTCGTGACGTTGGACGGAAGCAACAGCACAGACCCCGATCTGGATACTCTCCACTTCACTTGGAACCAGACCGGTGGGCCAACCGTGACACTCACGGGGGCGAACACCCCGAGTCCGACCTTTACCTCCCCGAATGTCGGTCCTGGAGGGGCGCTGTTGACCTTCCAACTCGTGGTCACCGATGGGCAGGTCAGCAGCGGGACGGATACGGTGCAGGTCGTAGTCCAAGATGTCAACGATCCACCGGTGTGTAGCTTGGCGCAGCCCAGTGTGGCGGTGCTCTGGCCGCCGAACCATACCATGGTGGAGGTGAGCATTCTGGGCGTCACCGATCCAAACAACAGTGCCGTCACGATTTCCTATCCCCGGGTGACCCAAGATGAGCCGATCAACGGCTTGGGCGATGGGGACACGGGGCCGGATGCCTTCGAGTCTGGCAACAATATTCTGCTGCGAGCCGAGCGGGCCGGTTCGGGGAACGGACGGGTCTATGCGGTGCAATTTCGGGCGACGGATCCGGACGGGGCCAGCTGCACAGGGACCGTTAAGGTCTCCGTGCCGAAGAGCATCAAGGACACCGCCGTGGACAGTGGTCAGACCTACAATTCCTTTGGGCCATAGCGTGGCCCAGTGAGAATCCGGGGCCGGCTCACCTGAGCCGGCCCCACTATGCAACTGAGCAGGAAGAAAATTCTCGCGTTTATGCATGTCTCGTAAGCCAACATCGGAATGACTCTCGGTGGCGGCGACGTTTATCCTTCCCCTCTTCTCTTCTTTCCCATTGACGGATGCCACCTAACTTTGGGACCATAGCCTCGTGCGGTTTGAATTGCTCGGCCCGATCACGCAGATTCACACATTTGCGGTCGGGTCTCGCATCCGTGATGATCGTCCGGCTCAGAAAATTCTATGGCAAGGGGCGTTGGAGGAAAAGAAAAGGAATCGCGAAGGTTCGACTCTCCGATGGCTCTGTTCATCGCGCTGAAATTCATTGGTATGAAGCGACCGGAATAGGCCGGAAGGAACACAAGATCAAGCGACTGCTGTAAGACCACACCGATGCCAACACTCAAGCATTCTACGTCTAGGTTTCTGATCTGTGTCGAGAACAAGGGGTACACCGTCTCCTTGGAACAGCGAAAGATCTATCTGGCCCTTCCCGATGCGCCAGCACTCAAGCATGGTCACGTCCGTGTCATCGACGAATCCGGCGAAGATTACCTCTACCCCCAAAGCCTGTTTCTACCCATTTCCATTCCTCAATCGCTCCGCAAAGCTATTCTGAAAGCCGCCTAACCCCACCTTGTTTCTCGGCGGACGACGGTAACTGTTCTCCTTCCCTCGGTCCAGCCGTCTCGCGAGCCGCAGACTGGAAAGAGCACGGTGGCCAGCGGCCCCTGCCGATGCGGACATAGGTCCATGAGGTCCATTCCGCACTGAATTAGCAGTCCAACAGCACAACGGTCGGCGGCACATCCAGACTCCTGCTCTCTAGAGAGTCCTGCTCGGAACGTATCCGTACGGAGACTTTCTCAATGGCCTTTGGCTTTCCCGGCAAGCCATACGCTATCTTCCATTGTGACAAGAACGGGATGGCAGATTGCGGTCTATTACCAGTTTTTCCAATCCTGCCCGTTGACAGATTCCCTAGTGCGCAGTAGCCTATTCTCATGTCACACTCAAACCGCATAAGGTGAACGGAAAGGAAACCCCACAATGACCTCTCGATGGAGTGCGCTGTGTCTGTGCCTGGCGCTCGTCGCCACAGGCTGCAGTAGCAACAGGGCCGAGATTAAAGAAGACCGCCTGACAGTCGGGAAGGTGCAGGGCGAAATCAAAGTCGGCATGTCCGCCGCCCAGGTGGCCGAACTCCTGGGAAGCCCCAATATCGTGACCACCGACGACAAACGCCGCGAGGTCTGGATCTATGACAAGGTGTCGACCGATCGCGTGGATACGTCCAGCTCATCCTTTGCCGGCATCATTATTCTTGGCGCCGCATCGCGCGACAGTTCCAGCTCACAACGCCAACGGACGCTCACAATCATCATCAAGTATGACGAAGAGAAGAAAGTCCGAGATTTTGCGTACAACTCCACCCAGTTCTAGCATGCAGTGCAGGTCTGGACTTTGGCGAACACTTGTGTCGGTAGCATGCCTTGCCATGTCGAACCTGCTCATCGGGTGCGTGGCACAGACACAACCAGCTGAACTGTTTCAGCTGGCACCAGAGAGCGCCGCCCATCGGGCCATGCAAACCCGCCTCTTCGAAACCAAGGATGGGACGGAGTTACTATCCGCCGCAGCCGCTGTCCTACAGGATCTTGGGTTTCAGGTCGAAGAAAGCGTGCGTGAGGTTGGGTTTTTGCGAGCAACCAAAGAACGAAGCGCTCGGGAGTACGGCCAGGACCTCACCCGCTTTTTCGTCTTTCTCCTGAGCGCGCCGCTGATACTCGTGCAACAACCTCCGATCGTTATGCCCGTCGATCTGCATCAAAAGATCGCCGCCACGCTGGTCACCAGACCGGTCAATCCAGAGACCACGCGCCAGGAAGTCAGGGTCGTGTTCTACCGAGTCGTGTGGCAAGGAGGGGGATCGTCTGGACAACAAGGTATTCCACCCGGGGAGCAACGAATGGAAATGCTGCGCGATGCGGTGATGTACCAGACCTTCTTCGCAAAATTGTCCAAAGCCGTGTTTCTGGAACCCTTCGCACTCTGAGCACGAGGTAATGATGAAGTTGGAGAACGTGAGCGGAATCCTTGCAGTCGTCGGCCTTGTGCTCATCGAAGGCTGCGCTGCCCCGCAACCCAGTCCTGACCTACTGGCGCCGACTGAGGCGCAGATGAAGATTCGGAGCTTGCAAACTCGATCCTTCGATCTCAAGGATCGTCAACTGGCCATGCGTGGCGTCATTGCAGCGCTGCAAGACCTCGGTTTCATCATCGAGCGAGCCAATGAATCCTTAGGGCTGGTGACGGCGGCACGGTTCGCCGAGCCGAACTTCTACGATGTCGTCGGTGTGACTGTCACGGTGCGCTCGGAAACCGAGAGCCGCATGATGATTCGCGCAAACGCCATCTATAACAACAAGCCTATCGAAGATCCCAAGGTCTACCAAAACTTCTTCGCCACACTGGAACGCGCTCTCTTTGTCACCCAGAACTGATGAACCTGGTCTCTCACCAAAGGATACCTACCCAATTCACCAGGCTTCCCGTAAAAGCTGGGTGGCTGAACTGCTGGCTCCTCGTCGGCTTCTGCCTGTTGTTGCAGGGGTGCCCAACACCCTACGAGCTACGGCATGTCAACCAATGGGACTCGCGTGAGCAAATCTGGCTTTCCGAAGAAAGCCAAGTCAAGATTCGCACAGCTCAATCTCGTGTGTTCGACACCTCGGATCGGCGCAAGATGCTGGCGACGATCGTGTCCACCCTGCAGGACTTGGATTTCAAAGTAGAAGTACTCGATGAAGAGCTGGGCCTCGTCTCCGGGAAGAAGTATGTCGAGAATGAGCAGATCTATGGCCTCGATTTGAGCTACCTGCTGTATCAGCCAGACACATTGCTGGTGCTCAACCGTCACGACCGGACATGGGGTCCGTTTACTCACCGGAGTAATCTTGTCCGCTTGACCGTCACCGTCCGCAAACGCAACGAGGCGCAACTAGTGGTGCGGGCCAGCGCCCAGTTTTACCTCCGTGCCGTCGAAGACCCCGCGCCTTACCAGCAGTTCTTTCGCGCACTGGAGCAAGCAGTCTTCCTGGAAGGCCACGCCGTAGAATAGCTCGTGTAGGGTCTCAAAGCCCCGTTCGTTCAACGATACTCCGCCAACGTACTAGGCTGCCATCGTGTAGGGCTGCACATTTGCCAGAGTCTCTTGCAGCTGCGCTCGGGCTTCTGTGAGGAGTGCTGGAAGGTTGGCCGGCACAAATCTTGTGGCAGTAATGGCCTGGGGGCTGAAGGCTACCGACGCAGGGCGTCGACTGGAATCGAGTTCATCATAATCAACCACAGCACCAGCTATGTGCACGATGGATGCCTGTAGGATAAATTCACCGGCATCCTTTGGGCTCAGTTGGCAACGGACCGCTTGTTCGATCTGTACAGGCAAGCCCCAGGATCGGATGAGTTCAGCTCCGACTTCTGCAAAGTCACAGCCAATATTAGACTGCTCCACCTCAGCCAATGACGCTTCCAGATACCCTGCTTCAATCAGCGCAGACTGAGCCCGCTGTGGAACGGTCTGGTACAAGATATAGTGGCCGATATCGCGCAAGAGGCCTGCCAGATACGACTGCTCCTGGTCATAGACACCACAAGACTTCGCGACTGTTCGAGCCAGTAGCGCACAGAAGAGACTTTTTCTCCAGAACTTGGACTGATCCATCAGATCAACCGGTATTCCCGCAAAAGTTTGACCGACGGTCGTCGTCGCGACGAACTCGTTGATGACTTGTTTCCCAAGGAGTTGGACTGCACCGGTCACGGTGTCGACCTGCCTCGACGGTCCATAGGGTGAGTTGTTGGCCATGCGCAGCAGCCTGGCCGCGATGGCCGGATCGAGCTGAAGAGCCTTGACTCGATCTCCCATAGTTGCGTTGGGATCGTCCACCACATCCCGCACACGACAATACACTTCGGATAATGTCGACACCGTGGTGCACACTTGGACCAATTCACTCGCCAATGGCATGGTGGAGCCCCTCCTTCTTGCCTGTCGATGCGGACCGGCTCTCCATCTTCTCTATCGGTTAGGAATGGGCAAAACTATCGTAGAGGCAGGTGACAAGCCTGATGACGTTCCGCCATCACACTGAATTCTAGTCCTGAGGGGCTGAATCGACCATCAGATTGCAATTCTTTGCATGCGACAATTCCCATGGAACCGATATGGAGAGAACACACGAAGATTGCCAACTGAAGCACTGCTGGAGACTATCACTCCTACGGTTGGCCAACCAGCCGACCACTCCCCCAGACCACATATCCTCTTACAGAATCCCGCTCATCGCCCCTTCTCAGTACCGACCTCTCAAGCTGGAAGGGATTCTCACCGATATAGTCTCTGGCTTCTATCGGGGAACCTCCTATGCCTTCGGCGACGGAATCAACGCTCATCGACTCAATCCGTCCTCGACTACGCCCAAAACTGAAGCCTCTGTTCGATGAGTCCGGACGGTGCCTGCCGATCCTTCAATCCACTTGTCAGCAAATCCTGAATGATGCGGACCCCCAGTCCACTCCAGACAATCTGACGCAAGTGATCAGCCGAGACCATGGGCTCACCTGCAAAGTCTTGCAAGTCGCCAACAGCATCGCGTACAGCCCACGGCAAACGATCAGCGCCATCCCTCATGCCGTGAGCTGGCTTGGACTCGATACCGTTCGCGCTCTCGTCGCCGCCGCACATCTGGTCGAGCAGTTGCACCATTGGCCGACGCGCCAGCAAGAACTCCGAACCTTGATCGCCAAGTCCCTTGTCGCCGCCACTTACGCGAATGAGCTTGGAACGGCGATCAACTACCCGCAGCCGAGTCAATTATTTACCGCAGCGCTCCTGTACTCGATCGGAGATTTGGCCATTGCCTACCAGGATCC
>JAHBWO010000101.1 GCA_019636945.1 Nitrospira sp.
GCGCTAGAGAGTCCTCGAAAAGATAGAGTAGGCCAGGCAGGCAAGGATCGCCGAAACTGGAACGGTCACGATCCAGGCAAGCACCATTTCTCGCACCGTCGTCCAGCGGACGGACGCATTCCCTCGCAGGAGACCAATTCCGATAATAGCCGAGCTACTGACATGCGTCGTTGAGACGGGCAAGCCGAGTACTCCTGAGAGCATGACCAAAGACGAGGTGGTGAGATTGGCGGACAGCCCTTCCGCATGATTCATCCTGGTTACGTTTTCAGCGAGGGCTGCTGTGACGCGGCGCCCACCCCAATAGCTCCCGATACCCATGGCTATGGTCACTCCCGCGGACGCGAGGACTTGCCAGGCGGTGCTAGGCCACTTGGCCGTGGAACTTCCGAGCAGAAGCATCGCGGCGATCTTCGGTGCGTCGTTGGTCCCGCGTGCGAGGGAGGCGAGCCCGCTGGATAGCCAGTGGATGGAATCAAGGCCGACGGTAGGACCCGATAGACCTGCACGTTCGCATTGCGATGGGACAGTTGCTACAGGGATAGCCATACCCCCAGCTTGAAACAAGGTCCGAGTATGGCCATGTGCGTCGATTGTCACCAGAGCACGATGCTGTGGCATGAGGCAGACGCAGACACCCTCCCAACGTGTGGCAATCGATTTGATGAGAGGGTGAATGAACAACGAAAGGGCAAGCGCGAGAAACGGACTCAGCAACAATGGAAGGGTAATTTTTTTCAGGACTGTCGACCAAATTAAGCCCCCACTACCGAAGGCCAGTAGGCCTGCGCCTGCGAGCGAACCGGTCAAGGCGTGTGTCGTGGAAACGGGCAACCCGGCCTTTGATGCAATGAGTACCCATAGGAACGCTCCACTGAGAATCGCGGGGGCCAGGGCGGAAGGGATGGCAAGATTCGGCTGAAAGAATCCGCTGCTGAAGATCTTCACCATGGCCGTAGCGGCCACGGCTGCGATGCCTGCACCGAGCATCGTCCACACGCTCCCCCAGGCGATCGCGGTTCGATAGGTCGTGATCCCGCTGCCGACTAATGTTGCTATGGCCTTGGAGACGTCGTTTGTGCCATTGGCAAACGAGAGAACGAGGAGCAGCGTGAAGGTGAGGGCGGAGCATTCCATGGGCAGTCCTCTCAGGTAACGGTGCCGCCGCAAGAGGAGCCCGAGCCTGCTGTGCAACCGTAACAATGGTTGTGTGTCACGATCCGGCGGTGATGAAGCTGAGCCGGATCGAAGTCACGGATATGCGACGGCGCGCCATGGTCGACCGTCAGCTCCAGCATCTGGTTGAAATCACAATCGTACAACCTCCCGTCCCATCCGACTGAGAGGGTATGCCGACACATGACCGCAGCAGCAGCGGCGGGATTGAACGCATGAGCCAGGCGCGTCATGTATTGCTCGTAGTTGCCGCTTTCGATCAGGAATTCCAGGAATCGGCTGATGGGCATGTTGGTGATGGTGTAGAGCCGGTTGAACTCAATGCCGTGTTTAGTCCGTAGCTCCTTCTTGAATTGCGTTTCAATGGCGTCTTGTCTTGGAGGCAGGAACGCGCCGACTGGATTGTAGACCAGATTCAAGACCAGGCCGCTATCAGGTCGTCCATATCCCAATCGGTTCAAGAGTCGGAGTGCCGCCAGCGACTTTTCAAAGATGCCGTCACCTCGTTGGGCATCGGTCTGGCTGGCCTGGTACGAAGGTAGAGAGGCGATGATCTCGACCTGATGCTGGGCGAGAAATTCCCCCAAGTCGGCTTGTGAAGGGAGTAGTAAGACGGACAGATTGCAACGATCCATGATGTGGCGCCCGAGTCTGTGGGATTGTTCAACCAGCCACCGAAAATGCGGATTGAGTTCCGGCGCACCGCCCGTGATATCCACCGTAGGAATGTCGGTCCTGGCCAGAGCCTTCATGCAGTGCTCTGCTGTTTCCAAGGACATAGTTTCAGAACGATCAGGACCGGCATCGACATGGCAATGGCGACAGGTCTGATTGCAGAGTTTGCCGACATTGATCTGGAAGACCGTGATCCCTGTGGAGTACAGAGGAAATAGGCCGACTCGATCAAGCTGAGCCTGAAAAGAGAGATGCGAGTTTGGTTGTTCCAGTACTTTGAGCTGTTCAGAAGCGGAGGCCAGAGGATTATGTTGCCCCAGTAAAGTCAGCGGCATATCGGTTCCAACCAGACGACAGGAATCTTCTCACTGCATAACGGTCATCAGCGCGCACGGGCGATCGTCATCAAGGCCGACTCAGGAAATCGCAATTCGCAACAACCAAAATCCAGGGCTTGTCCCTGCCCGTTTGCGAGAGCACGCTGAATCTCGGGCGTCACTCTGTAACACACCTGTTTGCCGCACCGGTGGCCTTCAACCAGGCTGGAGTCTTTTAAAATGCGGAGGTGATGGGAAGCATGAGGCTGAGAGCACCCCAGCTCTTGCACGAGATCCGTCACACATTTTTCACCGACGAGCAAGGATTCCAAGATGCGCAGTCGGGTTTCATCACCCAGGGCCCTGAGAATCGACGCGCATTGGCGTGGAGTGAGCACGTTGGCATTGATGGCGCGCTTCATCAACAGCAGCCTCCGTCAGGTGAACAGGTGACAGCTTCACCGCCCACAGGTTCACCGGCACGGTTCAGAATGACGAAGTGAGGCTGATAGCCATTGGTCTCTAGAACTGCGACCGTCTTGGAGCAAACCTCCAGCGGTTCCCCTCGGCGATAGACATGGTGATCGTCATCGACTGTTTCGACGAAGGGACCGGCCAGCAGTGCATAATGACCTTGCCAGGTGCAAGGAGCATCGGCGGGGAAGACGGCGCTCCAACGCGGATCGCGGTTGTCCAGTGCCACCGGTTCGGTCGTCAGAAGGAAGTGTTCAGAAAGGGAAGGCGCGCTCAACAGTCGTGCCTCATCCAGTGTGATCGATTGTGGAATCCCACGGTGATAGGTCATACCTCGTTCATCCACAAGTCGGCTGAAGGGGCCTCGAAGGGTGGCGTACCGGACCGAAGAGGCGGTTGTTGCCGGAGGCAGTTTGTAGCCGGTCAAGGTGACAGAGAAAAAGTGGATGCCGTCGATCACGCGCCAGGGTGAAAACTTGACGAGGTGGATGCCGAGAAACCCAGCTTCCGTCATGCCCGTCATATAGGTCGTGAGCGTCAAGGCGCCGGAGAGGCAATCGCCCCATTTCTGGGTGTCGTGGACGAGGTACTGCGGCACGGTTTGGTCCGATACGATGTCGGAGATCGTGAATCGCCCGCCGGGTTTGGTCACCCGGTACATTTCGCGAAACACCTTCCGCTTGTCCGGCGCCAGGTTGATCACGCAATTTGAGATGATGAGGTCGATCGTGCCGTCCTCGACCGGCATCGCATCGGCCAGGCCTTTTCGGAATTCCACATTCGAATTGGAATAGCCAAGGTTTGCCGCCACGACAGACGCATTCTTTCGGGCGATCTCCAACATGGTATCCGTCATGTCGATGCCGATCACGTGTCCGGTAGGACCAACCAGCCGAGAGGCTTCAAAACAGTCGATGCCACCTCCCGACCCGATGTCTAAGACCGTCTCACCCGCACGTACGGTTTTGAGTCCGGCCGGTGTGCCGCAGCCATAGGAGATCTTCAGGACTTCTTCGGGAATGAAGGTTTTGAGGTACCCCATGTCGTAGCTGGTGGGGCAACACATCTGCTCTCCGCTGTTGGCGGCTTGTGCATAGCGTTCGCTGACTTTCTGGGTAATTTCATCGATGGGCATGCCCGGCCTCGTAGGATTGTCTTGATGATATGGAGATAGCTCTATGTACCAATCTTCAGCTGCGAGGTCAATCGGGACATGTGGTTCGGTTACCTGTGCTGAAGTCGACAGCTGCCACGCTGTTCACTCAGATAAGTCGACTTCCAGAAGAAAACCTTACAGGAGGCTTATCGCGAAGGTAGAACTGAGGAAGGAGTTTTTGATTTCACAAGGTGATCAGGCAGAAGGAGCTGTTGGTCTCGAGCTGTCAGAGGGGTGTGTGTTGTCGTCCATTACAATGGGAGGCTGAGTTCAGATACTTTTCGCAAAGCTTCCATGAGCGTCAGGTCAAAGTTCAAACGATAGAGGTTGGCTTGAAGGGCTTCAAGCGTTTCTCCGTGCGCCCAATGGTCCGGGAAGTTCGGCAGATAGCCCAGCCACTGCTTCTCTTCATCCAAGTAGTAACATTTGATCGCTTGCATCGGTACTCCATCCTTCCGCTGAGCGGACGGTTCGTCACCGTACGGGCTCATTCCAATACGCGATTTCGTATCAGCCAACCAGCCTTTCCGAGAGCATCTCCCTGGCCGCGTTCATACGACGCACAAGCTTGTGACACGTTCTGCAGAAAACAAGATCATGGGAAGTCGAAGTTCGTGGTTCTCAACGGTTGCTGATCATCGCAAACATCAGCTCTTCAACTCGTGCACGGCGCTTGCTCTGTGCGCGCGACATGGGGCGAGGCAGGGTGGGGGTGTGACTATGGGCGTGACCGTGAGGCTGATGGGACTCTTTCGTATCCGACTGCTGATAGGGGCCTTGATCTTGGACCAGTTCAGATTCTTGATGCTGGCCCGTGAGCTCTTGGTGCAGCTGCCACAGCTTCACTTGCAGTTCTTCGAACGACTCACCCTGGACTTCGTACTCGGGATAGCCTTCCAGGTAGCCGCGCCAGCCGTTGTCGTCTTGCCAGAGAATGTATTTGGAGGAACGCATTTGGAAAGTATAGCCGGACATTTTATATGCGCAAGTGAAGACAGAAAACAGAATTGAGGCGGTGTCGATTGGTGTAAATATTAAGAAAACCAATGCGTTGGAGCGTTGACGTACCTGTGGTCTTCGGCTCTCTGGCTAACTATTTTTCGATGAGCCACGCTCATCGAAAAGCGACCTTGGGGAATCAGGTGACTCAACGCTTGATATGTGGATCGCTAAACGTTCTGATGATGTTTCTTTATGAAGTGTTCGTTGATTTCTGTGCGGTGTGGAATAGCCTGAGACATCCGCATGAAGGAGTTGTAACGCCAGTCCTGCGTAGTCCCATGGTGGGACTCTACTCAGTCATCGCCATGAGGACTTGCGGGTCTGAGCCGGTGAATCCTGACAACACCGGAGGCTGTTTTGCCCAAGGTCTATAGGGAATGGGTTCGAACAGCCAGATCCCACTTCAGTCAACAACGAGTCTCCGTAGATCACGAGATCACGGGGTGTTGAGGACCTCTATGCTGGTCGCCTGGAGCCTCACTTTCCGTGGATGATCGCTACGAAATACGTTTACTACGGCGATCACCCGTACATGATCCCCGTTCTTTGGCAACCCCAAGGCGGCAGAGGGCTTACATGCCCCTAAGACTTCTGTGGGTATCGTGCTTCCAGTTTCATCATCCAACGTGAAGGTGCTGGTGCCATAGACGACGCAACCCTGTCGATCCATTCCAGGAGGATGAATTGACATATTCTTGACTACCCCTTCAATCGTCACCGTATGACGCTGATAACTGCCTGCATCAGGTGATAAGAGGGTTTGAATCGAGACCTGTTCGGATGCTGAAGCAGGAAGCGAGCTTGTGCAGAGCAGTAAACCAAGTGTGAGGAAGCCGCACGTCAACCTTGACATAAGTAACCCCTCCTTCTCGCCTAATCGATTCGACGATGCGAGTTTATCAAAAGAGGCGTGGACGCTTGAAAACTTCAGAATACTGTAACCGTCCAAGACCTCCCTGCAAAACCTTTGTTGAAATCAATAGCAGGGAGTAAGTGAATCAAGGTGTTTCTGTTTCTAGAGCCTTGTGCGTAAAGGCGTTGGATTGCAAGGCCTATGTCGTATTCGCCCCCTGTTGTTGCGCACGACCAATCGATGCTAGTGGCCACCTATTGACCCTAGTGGATTTTTTACAATTGCGTAGCTGGTGGTACACTTGACGGCGGTGGGTCATGGAATCAAGGCGAATTTTGATCATGCGACGTTTCATGATGGTGAGTTCCTGTCTGTGCGGCATATTGACCGCTTTCTTCTGTGTGGGCGTGGGCGCTGTTCTTAGCGCAGAGATTGAATTGCCAGAAGGTCCTGTTGTGATGTTTGAACCGCCGTCGGGTTTCCAGGCCTCTGTAGTGCGAGATCCTGCCGCTAATACCCATGTCATCAAGTTTGTGCACTACGAGCGGCCTGGAGTGAAAGATTTTTCGTTCACGGTGTTTGTTGAGAATGCTGAGAAGGCAAGGCATCGCGCGGAGGGCTTCGGAGATGAACTAATAATTGATCTGTGTGCGGGACTGAATCCAGGATCCGCAGAAGGTATCGTGCCCATCCAAAAATCTCAGGTGGAGCGTAACGTCTGGTACTGCTCTGCAACCGATGCCAGGCTCCAAAGCAAGGCAAACCTACCGCCTGGAACCTATCGCCATCGTTCTATCGCTTATTCGCAGTATGAGGGCTACGGCTTCATGGCAATCGGGCATTCACAGTCTGTGAACGATCAGCTGTATCAGGATTTTCTGTACACGATGCGCCGGGTCACGGCCCGTGGGGCTTTTACCGTGAGGCGATAGGCAGGCCAAGGAAGCACCAGAGGAGGAGAAATATGAAGCGGTGTCTGTGCCTGGGGTTGGTCTTGGTGAGCACGAGCGCGTTCGCTGAACCACAGATTGTGACGATTCCAACTCAGGGTTGGCATCTGGTTGTAGAAGCGCCGCCACTAACGAGTTCTGAAAGCACGACCGTCGGCGGACGTTTCAGCTATACCGGGGCAGATGGTAATAGCGGGATTACGTTTAGCATCCACACCGAGGATGCGAGGGGAGGCTCGCATAAAGAGTGTCGGGACGAGTACTGGAAGAGAACCCAAGCCAGTCCCTATATCATCAAGGGGTCCGCAGAGCTCTTCGAAACACCCGCTCTTCTTGGAGTGACCTATCGATCGGAGGGGGAGTACAAAGGGAAACGGTTTGCTTTAGTGAATTCACACGGCTACTTTGTTAAAAATGGGAAATGCGTGGATCTCCATGTGTCGCAGATTCCGTATTCTCCGGAAGGCATAGAAGCGGTCGAGAGGATTGTTCGTACATCTAAGATACTTCAATAGGGGGATCCATTCGGTCCGTATCACGGTGAGTAGTTAGGGAATTGTGGAATCATCGAATTGGACAGGCCTCACATTCACGCACAACATCCTTAAGAGCACCGCATATTCCAATCCGAACTGCAACACCCAGACGAGGCCAGATCACCTTTTGCTGGTCTCCGACGGGCGAGATAGCTTCAAGCCTCACGACCAACATGGGTATTCAGTGACTCACTGATACAGGGAGAGAGATGAAGAACTACCCTGCTCTTTCCTCGCCATAGTTAGATTTTCATCCTCCTCGCGGGTCAGGCGAAACGTTTGCGGCGATCGGTTGTCGCTTTGCGAGAAAAAGTCGACAAGAACAACGTTGACGGTTACATTTCGAAACAGGTGTTCAGAATTTCTGATTGACTCCGCTACTCACGCCAACAAAGGAGCTACATGATGATGCCGACTCACACACCGACCGATGAAGAGTTGAAGAATCAGGTGATCAGGCAAGTGCTGGCGGGAGATACGGCGGGAGCGCAACAGACGGCGAACGAGATTGTGGACACACGATATCTGCGAGACGCCTGGCAGATGATGCTCTTCGTCGAGTCGGAACGGGGGAATGTGCAGGCTGTGAAAGACACGATTCTTTCCTGTCCCGATCCGTCACTATTAGCCAGTCATTTCTATCTGGAGCTTCCGCAACTCTTTCTCAAAGCCGGAGATCGCTCCGGGGCCGTTGAGATTGCGAAGGCGATGGGCAACGCAGGGGTCCTCCCGCTCATCGGCATCGCCGCTCATATGGCACAAGACGGAGATATGTTCGGGGCTCACGACGCACTCTCCCACATAGAGGATGAAGACCTGCGAGCTATGATTCTCGGCAAGGTGATTGCTTATCAGCCGAGGATTCAGCGACTTGATGGAATCAATCAAGTCGAAGACCAGGTTGCAGAGGACGATTCACTGGCAGCCTGACCATTCCTCCATCGGTATCTCTCTGCTCAGTGGGCTCTCGTCCTATTCCTCAGGACGGCTTCCCTCGAGGGCATGCTGCGACTGCCGACAGGGATCTGTTCGCATCCGGTTCTTGTTCGCCCAGCTCGACTTGCCTATAACCGCTCATCTATACTCCCTTCTCGTGTGGTCTTGATCACTATTCTATCCCCCTGATTTGCCTCCCCGTGAATGATCTGACTCGACAGCTCAAGGAACGGTTCGGGTTTTCGGCATTCCGACCTGGTCAGGACGAAGTCATTCGCGCCGTGTTGGCCGGGCGCGATGTCATGGCGGTCATGCCGACAGGGCAGGGCAAATCTCTCTGCTACCAGCTGCCGGCGACAATTCTGCCGGGGCTGACGCTGGTCATCTCGCCGCTCATCGCGTTGATGCAGGATCAGGTGACGGCCATGAAGCAACGCAAGATCGCGGTTGCGGCGTTTCACTCCGGACTCACTGGGCTGGAAAAGGGGCTCGTCCTGGAGGATCTCCAACAGCGGCGAGTACAACTGCTCTATCTCGCACCGGAACGGATGCAGCATGAAGGATTTCTCCGCCTGTTACGGACTCTCTGGGTCTCGTTGTTGGTCGTCGATGAAGCGCACTGCATTTCCCAGTGGGGCCATGATTTCAGACCCGACTATCTGAAGATCGGCCGGCTGCGCCAGGAGCTCACGAATCCGCCCTGCCTGGCCTTGACGGCGACGGCGACGGCTCGTGTGCAGACGGATGTGTGTCGGCGGCTGTCGCTTCAGGATCCGTTCAGATTGGTCGCCGGATTTCGGCGGAAGAATTTGGCGTTCTCGGTGCATCACTGTCAGAACCTCCGGGACAAACTTGACCGTGTGGACCGACTAGTTCGCGAGACCGGGGCTGGTACCATCCTCATCTATGGCGCGACCCGTCGGACGGTGGAGGAGGTGGCGGAGTGGCTGGGGCAATCCCAGCCGTCGGTCGGCTACTACCATGCGGGTCTGTCCGATGACGCCCGGCGTCTGGTGCATCAGGATTTTCGCCGAGGGGCCGTAAGAGTCCTCGTAGCGACGAATGCCTTCGGGATGGGGATTGATAAGCCGGATGTCCGACTGGTCGCCCATTTCGACATTCCAGGAAGCGTAGAGGCCTATTACCAGGAGGCCGGCCGCGCAGGACGGGACGGCCTACCGGCGGCCTGTGTGTTGCTGTTCCATGAACGGGATGTGGCCACGCAGGAATATTTCATTTCGCAGGCATCCAAGGATTCCGACGGCGCTGAACGTGCGGGACGCATGACGACGCTCTTACAAGAATTACTGGGGTATGTGTCAGCCTCAACCTGCCGGCAGCTTGCGATTCTGGAATATTTTAGTGATCAGGCTGAGATCGCCCTGGGCCGGTGCGGCCTCTGTGACCGCTGTGTGACGCCGGTGCGACCACCAAGTCGGAAGGTTGTTCCTCAAGGGCATGTGATCGCACAGGCCATCCTGGATACCGTGGCCTGGTGTGGAGGACGGTTCGGGTTGGGGCGGATCGTCGATATTCTTCGCGGAAGCCGGTCGAAGGTGCTTGCGGCATACGGTGTCGCGGACTGTCCAACCTACGGTGTTTGTCGAACGGAGACGAAGCTGTCCGTCACAGGCCATGTGAAAGCGATGGTCAGTTCCGGATACCTGCGTATAGAAGGGATGGAGTACCCGACGCTTGAGGTGACGTCCATCGGACGGGAGGTGCAGCAAGGGCTTCGCACAGTTGAGCTGGAACAAGGGGAAAACACTTCATCTCGTGGGCCAGTGCAAGAGCCGCGTCGCTTGGATGCTGTGTCCACGGCTGCCCCAATGACGTTGCCACCGGACCGGCAGCTTGTTGAACGGTTGCGACAACTCCGCTCGGAACTGGCCGAGGAAGAGGGTGTGGCCCCGTTTCTCATTTTTCACGACAAGACGTTGAAGGCCATCGCCGGTTCCAAACCGGAGACGCGAGCAGCGTTATTGGAGATTCCAGGCATCGGCGAGATGAAAGCAGAACGATACGGCCGGCGAGTCTTGGCGGTGATCAATGGAGGATGAAGGTCTTGTGGAGCAATTGACTGAGGAGGAGTCGACTTTTAGTGCCGGACGGGGAGGCAGGGATGTCCCTACCTCCCCATGAGGCTTCAGTGGGCGACAGTTCTAGTCTCTGTCGTCCCGATCGTCGTCCTCGTTCTCCAGTCCAGGGCGGTTGCTGTCGTCCAGCGGTGTTCCGGCCGTGCCCTGGAAGTAGGTGAGGGCCTTCCGCCAGGCCTGCTTCCCGATCTTTTTCCCCATCTTGCGGGACTGGATATCGCCGTCTATAAAGTGGATGCCACCGTACCGGCGTGAGATACCTGCCTCTGCTGCGGCATCACTGAATGTGCGCCATTGCAACGTAATGTCCGAGACTGGAACCAATCCTGGCTCCACCCGTGAAGTGCCAGCCTGAATGGTCACAGAGTTGCCAAATCGATCACTTCCCGTGAAGAGCTTGAGGACTTTCGCAGCAGAACCACTGAAAATGCTATGGCCTGAAACATATTCCGGGAAGGGAGGGGTGACGATCGTGGTGGCCTGGTAGGGCTGCCAGCTGGCACCATCAATCAACCGAGTTCCGAGGCCAGGGCCGGCCCAAGCTTGTACTTGTTGTCCGGTAAAGAGAAAGTGGATGGCGCTCACCGGACGGACATAGTCATAGACGCGCTTGAAATGCCAGGAGGAGACACTGGCATCCAACACGGCGTTTGTCATGGCGAAAAACATCTTCGCGTCTTGGTCCAGGGTATGGTGGTCCCGACCTGAAACGAACTCGGCAAACAATGCCCAGTGGCCAGGTGGCAGCTCGGAACTTGGCCCATCAGCCCAATACTCGGCAATAACTTTTTGCCGATCCGTCAGATTCGCGCTGTAGTCCAAGACCTGTTGAGCCTGTTTCAGGTATTGGGCTGCATCCTTGGGATAGAAATTCGGATCCTTCGGCGCGAATTGGTCAGGCTGTTTCAACGCGAATGGAATGACGTGCCCCCAGTGAGGCGTGATGAACTTCTGAATCACAAATCCGCCGTGTCCGTCACTCACACGAAGAGGTTGCCATCGGTTTGGGTCGTTGATGTGGTCAGGATCGTTCACTGATACATAGTTGGTGTAATCAGTGTAGGGGCCTGGATGGAGATCCCCCAATTGATTGGAACCGTCCTGGTGCCGATAGTCCAGCACCGCTTGGCACGCCACATTCCCGACTCCTGAAGGGGTGCTCACATTGGTGGAGGTGTCAGTAGAGTCGTACCCCAGTTGAGTCATCACGGTGTTGAACTTGAGGACTTCTGTCGGGAACAGATCGACGAGCGCTCGGTAGGCCGCAAAGCTCATGGCCTTCTGTTTGTTTGCCGGAGTTCGTTCCGACACCGGTTGGCGTAATGTCCCGCCGAGTCTCGTTCCAACGGCAACCGAGTCATACGCAGCCCATGCGTCGTAGATACAAGTGTGCGTGACTGCCAGCATCCTGGCCACAATCGGCGGACCGGGATGTGTATCCCGAATGGCTTGGAGTGCTGCCTTATCCCAGGTCACGACGACCGTATCGTCGGCATGGGCGATAGGAAGCAGGCCCATCGCTGTAAGCGATAGAGCCGCGGTAAGCAGACACACCCGAAATCGCGGTTTCTCCATGAACACACCTCCTAAGAATAAGAAATGGTTATGAGAACTAGCTGGAGTCTGTTGCTAGGCGTAGCCTAGAACGGCCTGGTGTAAAGCAAGAGTAATGCCGAACGTCATTCTGTCTCTGGGGAACGTCTCCTGCAAAATCTTCCATGATTTCAACGGGACAATCGTTGTTTGGCGTTGCAGTGCCTGCGGCGCCACATTGTTAGGTATCCTTTTAGATACAAGGTGTACCTATTTGGATCTTGTCGGCGGTAGAAACGATGCACAGCTCTAACAGTTTTCTGTTGAGACTGAGGAGTCGGGGCTCGGTGAGTCTGGGAACTTCGTAATAGGATTTCTGTGAAGGTCAGTATTCTGGCGAACGCAGTCGAGGATTGTTGATTTGGTCAGAGGAGCAAAAAGTACGGAGCCCGGGGCGGTGGTAAACACCACCGCCCCGGGCCTTTGCTATGTTCCGTATGTCAGAGTATCGGATTCGACCGAATCCGATACTCTGATCACAGGATCAGGACTCCGGACAGGCACTCACTGGTGTGCCGATCGGATTCCGCTGCGCGGGCGAGAGCTAATCGCAGAACGCCTTCGGCAGCTTCTGCACCCACCCATTGTAGACATTAGGCACGGGCAGTAATCCCTGTCCACCCATGCCTTTGTTGCCGTTGATCGTGTCGTCGCTCGGTGCGGCGTCGTCAGCCAACACGACCCAGCCGGCTATCTCGGCATCATCGACGTTGCCGTCGTTGTTCTTGTCGTAATCCAAGACGATCAACCGATTGGAGAACTTGCTGGTGTTATAGGCGTAGTACCCACCTTTGGAATTTTTGGCCGAAGGCTCCTTTGCTCCAAAGTTCACCCCGTGGCAGCCTGGATCGCAGGGGATGCTCTTTACCAGCGTGTCCGTCTTGGCGTCGATGATCGTGATCGTGCCGGTCAAGGTATTTCCGGTGATCACAAATTTGCCATCAGGACTCACGGGCGTTTGGATCGGTAGCCCGCCGATGGCTCCATTCCCACCCACAGCTCCGGTAACCGGGTTGTAGTTTTGGAGCAAACTGATGTCCTTGATCTTGTTCCCGGTTGCCATGTCGATGACGGAAATACTGTGCCCGAGGTAGTTGGACACATAGTACTTCGTCGAGTCCGGATTGATGCCTGAGGCGATCGGCAGGGTGCCGGTAGCAGGTTTGGATTTGATCTTGTCGGTGATGAAGTCCAAGAACGTGGAGTCATTCGTATTGGAGTTCGGGGTCACCATTGTTTCGCCGTCATGGCCCATCCAATGGGCATGTGGCTGAGCCTGCTTCTCTCCTGCACCTTGCACCTCAATCCTGCGGTTGATGGACAGGGTTCCGTCGTCGGCCTTATTCAGCTCGACGACCACATCTTCCCCGTTCATTCCGACGTGGACCTGTTCTTTTCTGGTCGCATTCCCCACTCTGGTCATCACGTGAGCGGGGTCATTACCGAGCAGGATTTCCTGCACGAGCGAGAAGTCCTCGCGATTATGGACGTACAGGCTCTTGCCGTGCCATTCCGTATTGTAGATAAACTTCTGGTCTTCACTGGCCCAGAGGTTGTGGGCGTTGTTCATTTTCTTATCCGGCAGCGCGATCTTGTGCTTGACGGTCCATTTGTTCGTTCCTTCCACATCGACCACGGTTACCGTGCTCGGGTAGGCTTCGGTCTTCCCGGCGGTCTGCTCATACTGGGTATCCACCCACACTTCACCGATTCCATCGGTGGCTGGACTCTTCAGGGCAGGAATGGTGCCGCCATCAAACGCCCCTTGGAGTGCTGCATTGAGGTCCGGCACAACTGCGCCGCCCGTGACGTGGACAGGGACAGCTGGATAGACTGGCTGATACTTCTCGCCGACCTTGGTATAGTCCTTCCAGTTCGACGGGCTGGTGACCAGGAAGAAGGCCCGCAACAATCTCAGGCCAAGGTTGGAGTTACTGGGAAATGCCTTGGTTGCGTCCGCCGCTTGCCTCACGTCGGCGGTATGGGTGACGCCAAAAAGATGGAGATTCTCACCGATATCCAGCCCCTCGGTGTTCGAATCATCGACGACCACACCGGCCAACATGTAGGGGTGCAGCTTGCACACAAACACATAGAGGCCCGGAGCCTTCAAGGTGACTTCATGGTCGTCCTTGTTCGCTTTGTCCTGATCGATGCGTTCCGCCTCTGTGGCATCGGCCGGCCAAATCAGGCTTGTGACGGTGTGAAAACTTTCAACGCGAGATCCTACCATTCGGTCCATTTATCGACTTGGTTTGAAGAAATGCCACCTTATCGTCGGGCTTCACAATAGCTAGCGATCGAGTGCCGGCAACTGGAGTGCCGGTATCGAACTAATGGCCCGGTTCGTCTGTTACGTCAAATGTGGCAGCAGCGGGGGTTGGCGCGGGTCCAGCCGTCGGCGGCGCGGGATTGTCTCCTGAACAACCGGCTACTCCTGCCGCAAGGCAGAGAGCAGCGCCTAAACTAAAATACCTCTTCATCGAAGCCTCCTTTTAAAGATGACAAAATGACGTGGTAGCTCTCTGGGCTACCCGTGCTCAACTAACTGGATGCACGAGCACGAGAGGGGATCTCTCAGCTATGCTGACCCGTCGTGAAGAAGCATGTCCCTGTACGATCTGCCTTGTTGCAGTTCATCCTAATAATGAGGTATGGGAACATATACAACCATTTCTCAACGGTGTCTCTGTGCGGTCCAGTGACCCAACTGAATTGTCCGTATAAGCAAGGCATGTGCCCTAGGAGAATTGGGATGGGCTTGAGCGTAACCTTTATAAAAACGCTATGTTTGCAGATCAGTTGTTCTACCTGCGTTTGATCTGAATCTAAAAGGATTCATGGAGAGGTGAATCTATTTAGATTCAGTTAGCGCCCGCTGTTTTAGGAAATGTTGACCGTTCTCCTGTAAATCCCTATGGACTGAGGACCCTATTGCACTCGTGAGGATATGGCACTGAATATTTTGATGTGGAGCTAGCGACGAGCCAGCCTTCTCATTTGAGCGAGCGAGAGGGAATACGTGATGAGTCTCTGCGATCAGTTTAGGTGGCCTGTGCTGGATGGTATGGGGTGCTGGGGCAGTAGTTTTAGCCCAATTGGTCTTCGCAGTTGGGAGTCATGGATCGCTGTCCCAATTTTCACCCAGCTTCAGTGAGTGGAGGCAGCACCTACGAGGCGTGCTTTCCAGTTGAATGCGAGGAAAACCTTTCAGAAAGCACACCCCGTCTTGTGATCTTTTTGCTTCTGTGGCATGGGTGCCCGCTATGCCGCCACTGCTGGTCGAGTCGTCTTTCTGGTAAACCCTGTCGTGAGCCGGCTGGCTCTCTGAGCTTGCTGAGTCGCGCGATGAAAATGGATCAGTGGATCCAAGATATTGCCGCAGGTCAGGCACCGAAGGGCCTGCATCCACATCG
>JAHBWO010000102.1 GCA_019636945.1 Nitrospira sp.
CCCTACTCCCTTCCTGATTCAGCGATCACTATTTCTTAATGATGGCTTCCGCAATATTCTTGGGAACCTGGTCGTAACGATCAAACTCCATGCTATACGTCGCACGCCCCTGAGTCCGAGACCGAAGGTCCGTGGCATAACCAAACATTTCCATTAGCGGAACAACTGCATCAATTGCCTGAGCGCCGGCTCGGACTTTCATGCCCTGAACCTTGCCTCTCCGCCCATTCAGATTTCCAATGACATCACCCATGAACTCCTGAGGAACCAACACCTCAACCTTCATGATTGGTTCAAGTAGAACGGGATCTGCTTTCTTACAGGCATCAGAAAAACCCATTGAGGCGGCAATCTTAAACGCCATTTCATTCGAGTCAACATCATGATACGACCCGTCAATGACCGTAACCTTCACATCCCGGAGTGGATAACCAGCAACGACACCAGTCTCCATTCTTTCCCGAACACCCTTTTCGATAGCCGGAATATACTCCCTCGGGATTGCCCCTCCCACAGTCTTATTGACGAATTCAAGCCCCTTACCAGGCTCGGAAGGCTCAACAGTCAAGACAACATGCCCATACTGCCCACGTCCTCCGGTCTGCTTGATATACTTTGACTCAGCCTCAGCCTTTCGCCTGATCGTTTCCCTGAATGCCACTTCAGGCTTTCCAACGTTGGCCTCGACCTTGAATTCACGCAACATTCGATCGACAATAATCTCGAGGTGCAACTCACCCATCCCCGCAATGATCGTCTGAGCCGTCTCCTCATCAGTTCGCACACGAAAAGAGGGATCTTCCTGCGCCAATTTCTGAAGCGCAAAGCCCATTTTTTCCTGGTCCTGTTTGGTTTTCGGTTCGATCGCCATCGCAATGACCGGTTCAGGGAACTTCATAACCTCAAGCAGCACTGGCTGCTTTTCATCCGCCAGAGTGTCTCCGGTAGTGGCCCCTTTGAGCCCCACGGCCGCCACAATATCTCCAGCATGAACCTCGTCGATTTCCTCTCGCTTATTGGCATGCATTTTCAGGAGACGACCGATTCTGTCCTTCGCCCCCTTGGTCACGTTTAAGACCGGAGTTCCGGTCTTAAGGGTTCCCGAGTAGACACGGAAGTAAGTCAACTGACCGGCAAATGGGTCAGACATGATCTTGAACGCCAATGCAGCAAAGGGTGCCGCATCATCAGACTTCCGCTCCACTTCTTTACCACTATTAGGATCTACGCCCATAACGGGTGGAATATCCAACGGTGAAGGAAGGTAATCAACGACACCATCCAGGAGTTGCTGCACTCCCTTATTCTTGAATGCTGAACCACAAAGGACCGGCGTGATCTTCATCGAGATCGTCGCCGCCCGAATTGCCCGCATAACTTCCTCTTCCGTCAACTGATGACCGTTTAAATATTTCTCCATCACCTGATCATCAAACTCCGCGACGGCATCAAGCATTTTTTCTCGGTACTCTTTTGCTTGAGCGAGAAGATCGGAAGGAATCTCATCAACCTTATATTTCGCACCAAGAGTCTCGTCGTCGTAAAAGTACCCCTTCATCCTAACCAAATCGATAGAGCCGCGAAACTCAGCCTCACGACCAATTGGGATCTGAATCGGAACAGGCTTCGCCCCAAGCCGATCAATAATCGACTGAACGCTGCCATAAAAGTCAGCTCCAATCCGATCCATCTTATTCATAAAGGCAATCCGAGGAACATGGTATTTGTCAGCCTGGCGCCAAACCGTCTCAGACTGAGGCTCAACCCCCTGCACGGAGTCAAACGCTGCCACCGCCCCATCAAGCACACGGAGCGAGCGCTCCACCTCAATCGTAAAGTCTACATGCCCTGGTGTGTCAATAATATTAATCCGATGGTCACGCCAGAAACAGGTCGTCGCGGCAGCGGTAATAGTAATACCTCTCTCCCGCTCCTGCTCCATCCAATCCATCGTGGCCGCACCCTCATGAACCTCACCCAACTTATGAGTCATTCCCGTGTAATAGAGAATCCGCTCAGTGGTCGTAGTCTTCCCTGCATCAATGTGAGCCATGATGCCAATGTTTCTTGTGTGATCCAGCGACGTTTGACGAGCCACTTCTACCCCTCTAAAAACAAATGTGCTGCAGATCAAGCCGCATCATACTGCTGCGATGTACGAGCACCCCGATCTGCGGATCGCAGCACGGCTCAACTGCAGCACAGAACGACGTTACCAGCGATAATGGGCGAATGCTTTATTCGCCTCAGCCATCCGATGCACGTCTTCCCGTTTCTTCACCGCAGCCCCAGTATTATTCGAGGCATCAATCAATTCGGCTGCGAGCTTTTCACGCATACTCTTACCACCACGCGTACGAGCAAACTGCGACAACCAGCGCAAAGCCAAAGAAACACGTCGGGCCGGCCTAATCTCAACCGGCACCTGATAGGAAGCCCCTCCAACCCGGCGCGACTTAACCTCAACGATCGGCTTCACATTATCCACCGCCGCCTTAAACACCTTGAGCGGATCACCACCCGTCTTCTCTTGAATCACATCGAACGCTCCGTAACAGATACGCTCGGTGGTACTCTTCTTTCCACTACTCATCAGTGCATTAATAAACTTTCCCACCAACTTATCGCGATAGCGAACATCTGGAAGTACTTCCCGTTGACCCAAAAATCTACTGCGTGGCATAGTGACCTATTCTGATATCTAGATTAAACCCATCACAACAAGATGGTTACTTTGGACGCTTAGCTCCATACTTCGAACGACTCTGCTTTCGACCAGCTACCCCGACAGCATCTAGCGCACCACGAACCAAGTGGTAACGAACACCCGGAAGGTCTTTAACACGCCCCCCTCGCACAAGCACAATTGAGTGCTCCTGGAGATTGTGCCCGACGCCAGGAATATAGGTCGTCACCTCCATACCGTTCGTCAGACGCACACGCGCAACTTTCCTCAATGCTGAATTCGGCTTTTTCGGAGTCGTCGTATAAACACGCAGACAGACTCCTCTTTTTTGAGGGCAAGACCTCAAAGCCGGGCTTTTTGTCTTGGACTTGACAAACGCCCTCCCCTTTCGAACCAACTGATTGATCGTAGGCATTACGTTCTGATCCTCTTCAAGCTATCAAGTACGTCCCATCACCTGCAAAGCCGCCGGATTATAGTGATGCGATCACCAACTGTCAAGGGGTGAATGACCACTACTTTGCTACGATCGAGCATTTTCTCCTGACGCGGTTGACACAACTGGTTCCGATGCCAGAGCAGTCGCCGTCGTTCCAGCGCCAATAGACAGGCCCTCCGGCTTTTCACTCATCACGAATGTATCTCGATACTCCTCAAACCCAGATCCGGCAGGAATGAGGCGCCCGACAATAACGTTTTCCTTCAAGCCAAGAAGATTATCCTCCCGACCATTGATGGCTGCTTCCGTCAAGACGCGCGTTGTTTCCTGGAAAGAGGCCGCTGAAATAAAGCTGTCGGTCGTCAAAGCCGCCTTCGTAATACCCAACAGCACTGGCTTCCCTAGGGCTGGGGTTCCATTTTTCGAAAGCACTCGCTCATTTTCCCTTTCAAAGACCCCCTTACTCACCTGACTACCAGGTAGGAACTGGGTATCACCAGGGTCCTCAACGCGAACCTTGCGCAACATCTGTCGCACAATGATTTCAATATGTTTGTCGTTGATCGACACACCCTGTAATCGGTAGACATCCTGAACCTCATCCACCAAATACTTCTGCAACTCATTAGGACCAAGGACATCCAGAATGTCATGAGGATTCGCCGACCCGTCCATGAGGGGTTCGCCAGCACGAACCCAATCACCCTCATGCACGTTTACGTGCTTCCCTTTGGGAATAAAATACTCCTTCACGTCACCCATTTTATTGTCGACCAGGACCTTGCGCTGTCCTTTTACAAACCCACCGTAAGAGACCTCGCCATCAATTTCCGTGATGACGGCCTGTTCCTTCGGCTTTCGAGCTTCAAACAGCTCCACGACCCGAGGAAGACCCCCTGTAATATCTTTCGTCTTCGTGGTTTCTCGAGGAATCTTTGCCAGGACGTCCCCCGGAAATACCGTGGCCCCCTTCTCGACGAAGATATGGGCCCCGACCGGCAACAAATACCGCGCAACGGCGTTCGAACCGCCAGGCACTTTAGCGGTCTTGCCCCCCTCATCTTTGATCGAGACGCGAGGACGGAGCGTCTGACCGGTATGTTCAATGATCACCTTTCGAGACAACCCCGTCACTTCGTCGAACTCATCCTTCATCGTGACGCCCTCGACGATGTCTCCGTAGGCGACTCTCCCCCCCACCTCTGTTAAGATCGTAAGAGAGTACGGATCCCACTCAACTAGTTTTTGCCCTACGACAACGGGATCACCATCTTTGATCTTGATCTTAGCCCCATACACGACGGGGTACTTCTCTCGCTCTCGGCCGCTATCGTCGACGATCGCAATTTTTGTATTGCGATTCATGACCACCCATTCACCATCCTTATTGCGAACAGCAATCCCAGCGTTGTGAATGTCGGCGTTCTTCTTCGCATCAAAACTCATGAACCTGATCCGCCCAGCATGCTTGGCCTCGAGCACCGTTTGCTCGACCACCTTACTGGCTGTACCACCTATGTGGAACGTCCGCATGGTGAGCTGTGTTCCGGGCTCCCCGATTGACTGCGCCGCGATGACACCGACCGGCTCACCTTTCTCGACCAGACGCCCCCGCGCTAAGTCACGCCCATAACAAGCTCGGCACACGCCGCGCGGCGCTTGACAGGTCAGAACGGATCGAATCTTGACACGGTCCACTCCGGCTTCAACGACCGACTTGGTCAGCTCCTCAGTAATCTCTTCGTTCCAGGAAACGATGATTTCCCCCGTCACTGGGTCACGAATGTCTTCTGCCGCCAAACGGCCAAGAATTCGTTCTTCTAAAGGCTGAATAACCTCTCCACCTTCCACGAGTGCGCTGACAGTAATGCCATCACGCGTCCCACAGTCAAGCTCGTGAATAATAACGTCTTGGGCAATATCGACAAGGCGACGAGTCAGGTACCCTGAATTGGCGGTCTTCAGCGCTGTATCGGCGAGACCCTTACGGGCACCGTGAGTCGAGATGAAATACTGCAACACCGTTAAGCCCTCACGGAAATTAGCCGTAATCGGTGTCTCAATGATCTCACCCGATGGTTTTGCCATCAGACCGCGCATCCCACCCAGCTGACGGATTTGCTGTGAGCTGCCACGCGCACCGGAGTCGGCCATCATAAAGATGGGATTAAACGATTCCACCTTACCGGGATCGCCACCGGCCCCAAGCTCTTTCATCATTTCGTTTGAAACCTGTTCCGTGACATGAGCCCAGATATCGATGACCTTATTGTACCGCTCTCCGTTCGTGATCAAGCCCTCAGAATACTGCTTCTCGATCTCATTCACCTCGCGCTGCGCCTTCCCAATGAAGTCTTCTTTCTTACTGGGAATGTGCATGTTGTCGATACAGATCGACAATCCGGCCTTTGTCGCGTAGGTAAAGCCGATATCCTTGATCTTATCCAGAAATTCCACAGTGTCGCGATGACCGGTTTGACGGTAGACCGCGTCAATGAGCTTGGTCATCTCCTTCTTCGTCATGAGCTTGTTCGCATTGGCGAATGGGAGCCCTGACGGGAGAATTTCTGACAACAACACCCGCCCGACGGTCGTCTGCACCAGTGAGCCGGACAGGCGCACCTTGATTCGAGCATGCTCTTCCACTTCGCGGGCGTCAAATGCGATTCGGACCTCTTCAGCTGACCCAAAGACTTTCCCCTCACCTCTGGCCCCGAGTCGCTCTTTTGTCAACCAGTAACATCCCAACACCATGTCCTGCGACGGCACGGCGATCGGCTTCCCGTTAGCAGGAGAGAGAATATTGTTAATGGACATCATCAGGACACGCGCCTCGACTTGCGCCTCCACAGACAACGGCACATGCACCGCCATCTGATCTCCATCGAAGTCCGCGTTGAATGCGGCGCAGACGAGCGGATGCAAGCGAATCGCCTTCCCTTCCACCAACACCGGATCAAAAGCTTGGATGCCCAATCGATGAAGCGTGGGCGCCCGATTCAGCAGGACCGGATGTTCCCGAATGACCTCATCAAGAACGTCCCAGACTTCAGGGCGTTCCTTCTCCACCAAACGCTTCGCGCTCTTAATCGTCGTTGCGGCTCCACGCGCCTCCAGCTTATGGAAGATAAACGGCTTGAACAATTCCAACGCCATCTTTTTGGGTAGCCCGCATTGATGCAGGCGCAACTCCGGCCCGACGACGATGACCGTACGACCTGAATAGTCGACGCGCTTCCCGAGCAGATTCTGTCGGAACCGCCCCTGCTTTCCTTTGAGCATGTCGCTTAACGACTTCAGCGGCCGCTTGTTGGGTCCACGAATGGCACGACCTCGCCGTCCATTGTCAAAAAGGGCGTCGACCGCTTCCTGCAACATTCGCATTTCATTCCGGATAATCACTCCCGGCGCCTTCAGCTCCATGAGCCGCTTCAACCGATTATTGCGATTGATCACACGTCGGTACAGATCGTTGAGATCGGATGTGGCAAACCGTCCCCCATCCAACGGAACCAAGGGACGCAGTTCCGGAGGAAGGACCGGGATCACATCCATGATCATCCACTCCGGCTTATTCCCCGATTTTCTGAATGCCTCAAGCACCTTGAGCCGTTTTGCATACTTCTTCTTCATCGCGGCAGACGTGGACGCCTTGGCCTTTACTTGTAGTTCGTCCCACAAGGCATTGATATCAATCTTTCTTAGCAAGTCACGGATAGCCTCGGCCCCAATCCCGACCTTGAATCCGCTCGATCCATATTCCGAAACAAGCGTGCGCAACTTATCCTCAGGAACTAATTCTTTTTCCGATAGATCCGTTGACCCGGGATCCACACATACGTAGCTCTCAAAGTAGAGAATCTTTTCCAACTGCTTGAGACTCATGTCAAGCAGAGTTCCGATCCGGCTCGGGACACCTTTCAGAAACCATATATGAGCGACAGGCGCAGCTAATTCGATATGACCCATCCGCTCACGGCGAACCTTCGATTGAATGACTTCAACACCGCACTTATCGCAGACGATTCCGCGATGTTTCATCCGCTTATATTTTCCGCAGTTACATTCCCAATCCTTTGTTGGACCAAAAATCTTGGCGCAGAAGAGCCCATCTTTTTCCGGCTTGAATGACCGATAATTGATCGTCTCCGGCTTTTTGACCTCACCGTAGGACCAGGATCTGATTTTCTCGGGCGAAGCAATGCGAATACGCATCGAATCAAACGAGACAGAATCCCGCTGCTTCTCAAATAATGTATATACGCCTTCCAAGGTAATGACCTCCTCTGATGCCGGCCACTCGCCGACACACAAGCGGTTAGTCTTGCGTCTTCACTAATTCGACATCAAGCCCTAAGCTCTGCAACTCCTTGACCAACACATTGAACGACTCCGGCAACCCCGGCTCAAGGAATGGTTCGCCCTTGACGACCGCTTCGTACATGCGAGACCGTCCAGGAACGTCGTCGGACTTGACCGTGAGGAATTCCTGCAATGTGGACGCCGCTCCATACGCTTGCAGAGCCCACACTTCCATCTCCCCTAATCGCTGGCCTCCGAATTGGGCCTTCCCGCCCAATGGTTGCTGCGTCACAAGCGAATACGGACCGATGGACCGTGCGTGAATCTTGTCGTCCACCAAATGGTGCAGCTTGAGCACATACATGTACCCGACGGTCACCGGGCTCCCGAACGGCTCTCCGGTTTTTCCGTCAACGAGATGAGCTTGGCCGCTCGTTGGCAGCTTCGCTTTTTTGAGCAATTCCTTAATTTCCTTCTCCGAGGCGCCGTCAAATACCGGGCTCGCGACCTTCACCCCTAATGCCTTCGCAGCCCACCCAAGGTGTGTTTCCAAGATCTGCCCGACATTCATACGAGAGGGCACACCAAGCGGATTCAAAACAATTTCAACAGGAGTGCCATCAGGCAAGTAGGGCATATCCTCTTCCGGCAACACTCGAGACACGACACCTTTATTGCCGTGACGGCCGGCCATTTTATCGCCGACTTGAATCTTGCGCTTCATCGCAATATAGACCTTGACGAGTTTGATGACCCCCGGAGGCAACTCGTCGCCCCGCTTGAGCCGACCGACTTTTTCGTCATACAACGTCTGCAAGATTTCGATCTGCTCCTTCGCCCTCCGCTCGACATCCTCAAGCTCTTTTTGCTCATCTGGATCGCTCAGGATAATGTGCCGCACCGTGTCATCGGGCAATCGTTTGAGGATCTCTGCGGTCAATTTCCCCTTCTTCTTGAGGATGACATCGCCGCTTTCAGGATCCATCAGATCGCGTCCCACCACCTTACCGAGCAAGAGTTTCCGAATCTTCTTCGTCTTCTCTTCGTCGATGATCCGCAGCTCTTCATGGTGATCACGCTGCAATTTCATTTGGTCATCGGTTTCAATGCTCTTCGAACGCTCATCCTTATCGAGCCCCTTGCGTGAAAAGATTTTCACATCGACGACGATGCCTTCGACCCCAGGAGGCACCGTGAGCGACGTATCCTTCACATCGCCGGCCTTCTCACCAAAGATCGCCCTGAGCAATTTCTCTTCCGGAGTCAATTGAGTCTCGCCTTTTGGCGTCACCTTACCGACGAGGATATCGCCCGGCTTGACCTCGGCACCGATGCGGATGATGCCGCTCTCATCTAAATTTCTCAGCGCTTCTTCGCCGACATTGGGAATATCTCGCGTCACATCCTCCTTACCCAACTTGGTGTCACGAGCTTCCACCTCGAATTCTTCAATATGGATGGACGTGAAGGCGTCCTCGCGGACCAACTTTTCACTGAGCAAGATGGCGTCTTCGAAGTTATATCCGCCCCAGGGCATGAACGCGACGAGCACGTTTTTTCCCAACGCCAACTCTCCATGATCAATCGCTGGCCCATCCCCCAAGACTTGCCCCTGCTTCACCGGCTGACCGATTCGAACCACGGGAGTTTGCGTAATGCAGGTATTTTGATTGGATCGCTGGAACTTAATAAGATCGTAAACGTCCAATCCCGAATCTTTTCCCTTCTTACCGTCTTTTGATTCGGCCCTCACTACAATACGGGTCGCATCGACACTCTCCACGACACCGGGACGCCGAGCTTGGATCACATATCCAGAATCTCTGGCAACCACAGCCTCCATCCCCGTCCCAACCAGCGGAGATTCGGACGTGACCAACGGAACAGCCTGCCGCTGCATGTTGGATCCCATCAGCGCGCGGTTGGCATCGTCGTGCTCTAAAAACGGGACGAGCGCCGTTGCGACACTCACGACTTGCTTCGGCGATACGTCCATATAATCAATTTTATCCGGCGCGGCTAAGACAAAGTCTCCGCCATGACGGCAAGACACCGTTTCTGACACCAATTTACCGGTCCCGTCCAGCTTCGAGTTTGCCTGAGCGATGATGTATTTGTCGCCCTCGATCGCCGAGAGAAACTCGATTTCATCCGTCACACGCCCTTTCACAACCTTCCGGTAGGGTGCCTCGATGAATCCAAATTGGTTAATCCGTGCATACGTGGCCAACGACGTAATCAACCCGATATTTGGGCCTTCCGGTGTTTCAATCGGACAGATACGGCTATAGTGGGACGGATGCACGTCTCGAACCTCGAAGCCAGCGCGCTCTCTGGTCAACCCACCGGGGCCAAGCGCGGATAGACGACGTTTATGCGTGATTTCCGCCAGAGGGTTGGTTTGGTCCATAAATTGGGACAACTGACTACTACTGAAGAATTCCTTGACCGCCGCAACCACCGGCTTGGCGTTGATCAGGTCGTGCGGAAGAACCGTTTCCATATCAAGGAGATTCATCCGCTCCTTGATACTGCGCTCCATCCGAACGAGACCCAGCCGGAACTGATTTTCGAGCAATTCCCCGACGGATCGCACTCGACGATTCCCCAAGTGATCGATGTCGTCGATTTCCCCCTTGCCGATCTTCAAATTCACGAGATACCGAATGACTTCAACAATATCCTGTGCGGTGAGCGTTCGCTGCTCGAGCGGCAAATCCAATCCAAGCTTCTTATTGAGCTTGAGGCGACCTACGGGCGAAAGATCGTACCGCTTAGAGTTCAGAAAAAGATTATCGAACAAGGCCCGCGCAGTATCGACTGACGGAGTCTCTCCCGGACGCAGGCGACGATAGATCTCCACCATCGCCTCCTCTTTTGAACCGATCTTCTCCATCTCCAACGTATCGAGAATCACCGGCGTGGCTGTGGCCATATCGAGATAGATCACCTTAAACTCTTCGACATCGCTCTCGACGATTTGCTCGACGATCTCGGGGGTCAACCGCTGATTTTTCTCTGCCAGCTTGTTCTTCTTTGAGTCGACTAACTCCGTAAGAATGGCTCGGCCCACCAACTCGCCGGGAAGCATAGGAATCTCTTTCACTCCTGCTGCCTTGAGCTTGGCGATCATCCCCTTGGTCAGCCGAGCCCCCTCCCGCACCAACGGCTCTTTGCTATTCTTGTCGGTGACCTCGGCAGAACAACGAAGTCCATGATGAATCTCCGCATCCAACTTGCGGAACATCTTGCCCTTGGAGACCCGAATTTCCTCGACGGGGTAGTACATTTTGAGCAGATCGTCACTCGAAAACCCAAAGGCTTTCAACAAAATCGTGGTCGGCATTTTCCGCCGACGATCAATCCGAACATAAAGAATATCCCTGGCATCAAATTCAAAATCGAGCCATGAGCCTCGATAGGGGATAATACGCGCCGAGTACAACACTTTCCCGCTCGCATGCGTGCGGCCCTTATCGTGGGTAAAGGAGGCGCCAGGCGACCGATGAAGCTGACTGACGACGACTCGTTCGGTTCCATTCACGATAAAGGTTCCGCGTTCGGTCATCAGTGGCAATTCGCCGACATAGACCTCTTGCTCCCGCACATCGAGCACCTTCTTACGAGGTCCTTTATCTTCCTTATCGAATACCACCAAGCGGACACGCAGCTTCAACGGAACCGCAAACGTCATCCCCTGCTCGAGACACTCGCGCTCATCGTACTTCGGCGCACCCAAGGTGTAACTTGAAAATTCGAGTACGGCCGTGTTGTTATAGTCTGGAATCGGAAACACGCTGGCCAACGCCGCCTGTAATCCATAATCCTTCCGGCGATCCGGCTCGACCTCAAATTGCAGAAACTCCTCGTAGGAGCGCTTCTGAATTTCGATCAGGTCTGGAATATCGATATTGGTTCGAATGCGTGAAAAATCTTTCCGCTCGACGAACTCCTGCAGAGTCGTTTCGGACATTCCTACTCCTCCACACTGGTTGGCGGTGAACAGCAGCCACCGGTCATGAGATGCACAAACAGGCCTCCCGCAATCAACCTGCCGCCCATGCACAATGACCAGTGACTATGACGAATAACAGCCCTACTTCACTTCGACCTTTGCACCGCTTTCTTCGAGCTTTTTCTTCATCGTATCCGCTTCTTCCTTAGCCACTCCCGTCTTGACCGGCTTCGGAGCGCCTTCAACCAGATCCTTCGCTTCCTTCAATCCGAGATTGGTAAGCTCGCGGACCACCTTAATGACCTGAATTTTCTTGTCCGCCGGTGCGGACGCAAGAATGACATCGAATGCGGTTTTCTCTTCAGCTGGTGCTGCTGCCCCGCCCCCTGCAGCCGGTGCCGCCGCCACCGCAACCGGTGCCGCCGCCGTGACGCCGAATCTCGTTTCCAACCCCTTGACAAGCTCGGCTAAATCGAGCACGCTCATACCCTCGATCGCCTTGATCAATTCCTCTTGCGACAACTTTCCTTCTGTAGCTGGCATTTCCCCTTCTCCTTTCCGTTTATCCTGAATGGCTGCAATGACTCTGACAAATTTTGACAACACCGCACTCAATGTATACACAACCCCACGAATCGGCCCTTGCATGGCCGAGAGCAACATCGCAATGAGCACTTCTTTCTTGGGCAGCCTCGCGACGGCCACGAGATCAGCCGGCTGAAGAAGTTTGCCTTCCAGCACACCGGCCGTCATTTTAATCTTCTCTTCGCGCTTTTCCGCTCCGATAAAATCCCTCAACACCTTGGTCGGCAACACGGGATCATCATACCCAATGACGACGCCGGTCGGTCCCTTGAGATGCTCCTTGAGCCCAATCAGCGCGGTGCCCTCGGCAGCACGAGCCGCGAGCGTATTCTTCACGATTCGGTATTCGGCCTTGACCCCTCGAAGTTGCTTGCGTAACTCCGTGACCTCATTGACAGGAAGACCGACGCATTCCGTCAAGATAGCCAACCTGGCGCGACCGAACTTTTCGGCCAATGCCGCCACTGTCGTAACCTTTTCTTCCTTCTTCATCGCTCTCCTTCTCCAAGGATTCGCCATCCACCGCTGATCAATCAGGACCTACCGGGTCTTCCCGACCGACCACCGACGACCGACGTCCTCCATCTAACTCCACTGCTTCGTCAGTGCGATGGTATCCAACTTCACTCCCGGTCCCATCGTGCTCGTAATCGTAGCGCTCTTAAGATAGCGCCCCTTGCAGGACGCAGGTTTTGCCTTAATAACGGATTCAAGGATGGCCGACGCATTGTCGTAGAGCTTCGCCGGATCAAAGGACACTTTCCCGACCAACACATGTACAATACCGGCCTTTTCAACCTTGAATTCAACCCGTCCCTTCCGAATATCGGCAACAGCCTTCCCGACTTCGAATGTCACCGTTCCCGTTTTGGGATTCGGCATCAGCCCTCGAGGTCCGAGCACCTTCCCGAGTTTTCCGACAGACGCCATGAGGTCAGGAGTAGAAATGGCGCAATCGAACTCCATCCACCCACCCTTGATTTTCTCCATCAAATCATCGGAACCCACATAGTCAGCTCCCGCCTGCCTCGCCTCCTGCTCCTTTTCGCCCTTGGCAAAGACCAGCACCCGAACCTTCTTCCCCGTCCCATGAGGAAGCGCTGCCGTTCCTCGAACAAGCTGATCCGAGCGCTTGGGATCGATCCCGAGCCGAAGCGCCAGATCAACCGACTCATCGAACTTCGCAAACGCCGAGCGCTTCACTGTCTCAACCGCCTCGCGCAATCCGTAGACACGCGGCTCAACATTCTTGAGCGCTGCATTCATCTTCTTTCCCATAGCCTGCCGCTCCTTCGGTCTCGAAAATTAACCCTGAATCACAACACCCATGCTGCGCGCAGTTCCTTCAATAATTCTGGCTGCCCCCTCCACATCGGCGGCATTCAGATCACCCATTTTCTTGCGCGCGATCTCGTTCAGCTGCTGCCTGGTGATTTTCCCCACTTTGTCCTTCTGCGGGACACCAGAGCCCTTAATGACTCCGGCGGCCTTCTTCAGCAGATCCGAAGCCGGAGGCGTCTTCATGATGAAGCTGAATGTACGATCTTTATAGACCGTGATGACCACGGGGATGATGCTGTCCCCCTCCTTCTGAGTCTTGGCATTGAACTGTTTGCAAAACTCCATAATGTTGACGCCATGCTGGCCCAGCGACGGGCCCACCGGAGGCGCTGGATTGGCCTTGCCGGCCGGGATTTGCAACTTAATCTGCGCTGATACTTCTTTTGCCATGTCTCTTCTCCCGAGCTTTCAGTCTTGAGCTTTCAGCCTTCAGCCTAAGCTGAGAGCCGACGGCTAACCGCTGACCGCTGCATTAAATCCGTTCAACCTGCAGAAATCCCAATTCAACAGGGGTCGACCGGCCGAAGATGCTGACCATGACCTTCAATCGGCTATGATCCTGATCAACTTCGTCCACCACACCATTGAACCCCAGAAACGGACCATCGATAATACGGACATTATCACTCTTGATGAATTTGACCTGCTCACGCGGTTCCGCTTGACCCGCATCAACTTGTTTGAGCAGGGACTCGACCTCCTCCTCGCTAAGCGGCGTTGGCACAACTCCGCCGCCGACAAATCCCGTTACTTTGGGAGTCTCCTTGATCATCTGAAGCGTCTCATCCGCCAACGGAGACTCCAGCTCCACCAGAACATATCCCGGGAAGAATTTCCGACGAGATGTCCGCCGCTTCCCATCCTTTATCTCAATCACGTCTTCAGTCGGAACAAGCACCTGCCCGACCTTCTCCACAAGCCCCATTTGACTCGCACGCTCCATGAGGCTGGTTTTCACACGCCCCTCAAAACCCGCGTACGTATGTATGACGTACCAGTTCTTTGTCATGCACCACCCTCAGGCCTTCGATGAAATGCTGCTGCCCCTCTTTTCGGCTGATTCAAATGAGCTTCCCAACCAACCAGGAGAGGAATGAGTCAATGACGGATAGGTAGACCGACATCAGGATACAGAATACAATAACGACGGTCGTTGAGCCGATCGTTTCCGCACGACTCGGAAACGAGACTTTCTTCATCTCGGTCCGCACGTCCGTCACAAACAACCGAATCGATTCTGTCATTCGCTTGAACATCAGTTACTCCGAGCTTTACCGCACCACCGCCCTACAAACCTGCCAATCACTCGCCAAAATTACCAAGCTCTACTGCAAACCCTCTAGCCCCTCAACACCACCCACAAGTCCGCTTCATCACCCCTATAGACGGCAACTGAAGCACGTTGAGCTTGGCAGGGGCACTAGGATTTGAACCTAGACTCTCGGTTTTGGAGACCGATGTGCTGCCATTGACACCATGCCCCTACACTCAGCGTTGAGCCATGAGTGCTGAGGCATCACAGAAAATCACCCGAACTCAGCACTGAGCACTCAACTCTCAGGACACTATTTCACCTCTTTATGAGGCACATGCTTCCGACAGAATTTGCAGAACTTGTTTCGCTCCAACCGATCCGGATCGTTCTTCTTATTCTTCATGGTCGAGTAATTCCGCTGCTTGCAGAGCGTACAAGCCATGTCGATAATCTCGCGCATCTCAACTCTCCTTAGCTGTCAGCCGACAGCGCTCAA
>JAHBWO010000103.1 GCA_019636945.1 Nitrospira sp.
ACCTCTGGTGCCAACGCCGACCTCAACCGCGTACTAGTCTGCGGTGGTGTTGCCAGGGCGAAAGGGCTGATTCAGCAGTTGAGTGATCGAATGCAAGTCCCGGTGGAAATGGCTGACCCCTTCGCTGAGATCGATACCACAGGGTGTGAGATGGACCCTGATCTTCTTGCGGAGCTCGCACCTGCAGCAGCCGTTGGGGTCGGATTAGCCCTACGGGCAGTGGGTGACCGATGATACGGATTAACCT
Source organism: Nitrospira sp. (assembly GCA_019636945.1). Lineage (GTDB taxonomy): Bacteria > Nitrospirota > Nitrospiria > Nitrospirales > Nitrospiraceae > Nitrospira_D. The sequence goes on from JAHBWO010000103.1 coordinate 248, forward strand.
TCTTCCAGGCGGTTCAAAGGGGCGACAGGCAAAGCCGCAGTATGATGTACGGGCCCAAGCAATCCTTGGTGTAGGGGTCGTCGTGGTGACACTGGCCGGTTGTTGGTGGTATTCCGCTGCATTGGACAGCGAGCTGGAAGCGAGGCAGGAGGAGAAGCAGACGAAGGAAAAGCAAGTAGCTCAGCTGAAAGAGCAGGTCAAGCAAGTTCAGGACTTTGAACAAAAGAAGAAACTGCTTGAGGATAAGAATCGGATCATTGATCAGCTTGAACAGTCAAGAATGGGGCCAGTGAAGGTGCTCGATCATGTCAGCCAAAGCCTAGAACCACTCAAGGTGTGGCTGACCAAGCTGGGCGTGGCTTCGGAAACAGTCGAGTTGGAAGGAAAGGCATTAACCAACGACGACGTGGTGGAATTCGTGAACAACCTGCGTCGAACGGACTACTTTACCGGTATTAATCTGCAGGAAAGTAAGGCTGCGGTGGAGAATAAGATCAATCTCTATCAATTTCGGTTGGCGTTTCGCCTAAAGGGATAAACATGGCGTTGCCTCAACTTAACCTTGACGCACTCCGCAGTGTGCCGGCTTCTCAAAAGGTGGCCCTCTTACTGCTCCTGGTCGGCGGCATGATTGCAGGTTTCTATTTCTATATTGCGGAACCCAAGTCCGAAAGCATTGCGGCCCTCGAGGCAGAGAACACCAAACTAGAAAGCGAAATTCAAACGTTAACGATTAAGGTGAAACATCTCGATGAGTTAGTCGCGGCAAATAAGCAGCTTGAAATCGAATTGGCCAAGAAAAAAGAACGCCTTCCCCCGGAAGAAGAGGCCATCATGTTGCTCAAGCAGGTTTCGGATCTCGGGGTGCGTCTCGGATTGGACATCAAGTTATGGCGTCCTGGGGCACAGGCTGAAGATCCGTCGAAGCTGTTTGTCAAAATGCCGGTTAGTGTGGAAGTGGCGGGGGTGTATCACACTGCTGCGTTGTTTTTTGACCGGATCAATCGATTGCCAAGAATCATCACGGTGTCGGGGCTTAAGATGGGGTCTCCTCGAATGGAGCAGGGACGATTTATTTCGCAAACAACCTTCGATCTCATTGCCTATGCAGCACCACAGGAAAAACCAGTTTCCGGAACAGCGCAACCGGTGCCTGCTTCAAAAGTTGCGCAAGCTGGCAAATAGAGGATGCTGAACCGATGTATTTTTTAGAGATGGAGCCAGGTCAGGAGAGGCTGTGGTGGTATGCGCGGTGTGCCGGTGTCTGTGCTGCCTGTTGGTGGGGTGTTCTCTTTGGGAGTGAATGTGTCCAAGCCGAACCCTCCCTTATTCCTGGACAGATTGCGCCAATGAGGCATGACTCTATCAAGATGCCTCCCGTGCCGGAACTACCACCTGCGGCTCCTCCCGCTCCGGAATCGTTGCCGGCTGGAAATAGTCAGGACTCATCCCAATTGCCGCTCGTCGAGGGAATGGCTGGGTTGGGGTACGACCCTTCTGGGCGTCGTGATCCCTTCGCCCCTATTGTTCAGGAGCTTCAGGTAGGGAAAACAGATAGTACACTGCCTCCGTTACAACGTGTGACGCTGACGGAACTCAATCTGATTGCCATCGTATGGGGAGCCTACGGGTACACGGCAATGGTGCAGACCCCTGAAGGTCATGGCTATACCGTTCGGCGGGGTACGCGAATTGGTCAAAACAACGGGGTGGTCAGTGCCGTGACCGAGCGCGGCATCATCGTTCAAGAGCGATTTACTGACGTGTATGGAAAGAAGCAGGAACGGGAGCACGTGAAGCTCCTACATCCCAAAGAGGGTGCAGAATGAAATCATTATTCTCCGGCATCAATAGGATCCTGGCGGCGAGACGTTTTCTTATACCCTGCGGGCTGGCCGTTGCTGGCTGGATTGCGGCCGGGGAGATACCTGCTCTGGCAGACGAGATGAACGGGGTCAAGCCAAAGGATGTGACGCCGGCGGAAAGTCCTTCTATGCGATATTTGGCACAGACCCTGACTTCGATCGAGGTTCGCCCGGAGTCGGACCTGGTTACGATTGTCATTGCTGGGGATGGCCAACTGTTCCCGGAAACCAACTTTTTGGATGAATCAAGGCTTATTATTGATATTCCGGCTGTGTCCTCTACCCTCCGGCGGTCCGTGGTGCAGGCCGATCATTATCTACTCAAGAAGATCCGGGTGGGGCATCATGCCGACAAGGTGAGACTGGTGTTCGATGTGCCAGAACGGCCGATTTATTCTGTGACTCGTGATGAGAACAAGGTGTTCATTACCTTGAAGCCGAGTGAGCGGCGAGCCCATGCTATGGTCGCGGGATCGTTTGAGAAGAAAGGTCCGTCGGTCGTTGCTCTGAAAAGTCCTAAGGGCTTGTATGAGCCGGCAGATCGTTTAGTGAAGCGGACGGCGCGCATCATAAGTCCGACGCACACTCAATTCAAGATACAGCGAGTGCAAATGGGAGGGGAAGCGGTCACTCCTGAAAAAGACGAGCGATCCGATGATCTTGTAGTCGGGCAAACCAGGTATGTAGGGCGTCGTATTTCTCTCGATTTTCAACAAGCTGATATCACCAATATCCTACGATTGATCGCGGAGGTCAGCGGGTTCAATATCGTGGTTGGCGAAGGGGTCAAGTCGAAAGTCACCATGAAGTTGGTCAGTGTGCCGTGGGATCAAGCGCTGGAGATGCTCTTAAAGATGAATGGACTAGGCATGATTCGACAGGGGAGTATCGTGTGGGTCGATTCATTGGCCAATATTGCGAAGCAGCAGGATGAAGAGGCGCGGGCAAAGGACTCAAAGACCAAGGCGGAGGAATTAGTCGACCGAGTCTTTTATATCAGAAACCTTCAGGCACAAGAGTTGATGACCTCGCTGCGGCAGAACTTGAGTCCGCGCGGCCTCATGCAGTTCAATGCCGGGAGCAATGCGTTGATCGTGCGTGACACAGAAACCAAGCTGGGGATCATTAGACAGCTTGTCGAAGGGCTTGATCTTGAGGTGCCGCAAGTCCAGATTGAGGCGCGCATTGTTCAGGCTGATACGGTTTATGCTCGTGGGTTGGGGATTCAGTGGGGGTTTCAGGCTGGGAACCGGACACCCACGGATTTCTTCGCCCTCTCGAATCTGACTGGTCCGTTTAGCCAGATTGCTGGAACGGGAAGCAGTACGATTGATCGAAACTTCCTGGTCAACTTGCCGGCTCAGGTCGGTGGGTTGCCGGCCGTTCCATCAATTGGATGGACTTTTGGAAAACTTGGTGGAGACTTCGCTCTGGATATGCGGCTATCGGCCGGGGAGTTGTTGGGATTAAGCAAGGTGATCGCGGCACCCAAAATCACCACATTGGATAAGCGGGAAGCCAAGATCTCCCAGGGGGAATCGATCCCTTTCCAAACCACGTCATTGCAGGGGACTCAAACGACGTTTGTCGATGCAAATTTGGAATTGAATGTTACCCCGCAAATTACGTCGCGAGATCCGAAGGAGGAATCGAAGCGAATCCTAATGCGTGTCCGCGCGACTCGCAATGCCGTCGGTGCGAGGAGTAATCCCGCTGGCCCAAGCATTGACCGGCGGGAAGCGACGACGCAGGTGATCGTCAGAGATGGGGAAACCATGGTGATCGGTGGCGTCTTCGTTGATACGCAGGGGAACAACGTGCAGGGGGTTCCCTATTTGTCCCGAATGCCGGTGTTGGGCTGGTTGTTCAAGAATAAGTCTGAGACAGTGTCCAAGCAAGAGCTGCTGATTTTCCTCACGCCGAGCATTATCAAGACGTAGTTCTGATTCCATATCCGTGATCAGCAAAGGCCTGCCGATGCGTTGTCGCATCGGCAGGCCTTTGCTTTCGTAGAACGACGTCAGGACGTTCCATCCATGAGTTAGCACTCGGGATGGAACGCGCCTGCTTTTTAGTTCGACGAGGCTGTGTTACCATGCCTCCTCAATCGCTGCGTCACGCAGTGTGTTGGGGTAAAATACTGTAATTTTCTTCGGTGTTGCGATCAGTGAGGTTGCTATATGACTTCCGGGTCAACCGTTGCCGTTTCCCTGGCTGACAGAAGCTACGAGATTACCATCCGAGCTGGGCTTTTGGAGAAACTCGGCAGGGAAATGAAGCGTCGCGGCCTGAAGGGGAAGATTGGAATTGTCACAGACAGGCATGTTGCGCAGCATTACCTGAAAAAGATTGTCGAGTCCGCGAAGCGGGATGGGCTTGAACCGGTCTCGATCATCCTTGCGCCTGGGGAACGGTCTAAGACGTTACACACGGTTGAACGCATTCTTAACGTGTTGGCCCGACACCGGTTTGAACGGTCGTCGCATCTCTTGGCCTTGGGAGGTGGAGTGGTCGGGGATCTGGCTGGGTTTGCAGCCTCGATCTACCAACGTGGGATTCCATATATCCAAGTACCAACGACGCTTGTGGCACAAGTGGATTCCAGCGTTGGAGGAAAGACCGGTGTCGATCATCAACTAGGGAAGAACCTGATCGGGTCCTTCTATCAGCCGCGTGCAGTTTGGATCGATCCTCTGACTCTACGTACGTTGCCCAGGCGCGAGTGGGTCGCCGGTCTTGCCGAGGTCATTAAGTATGGGATTATTGCAGATGAAGCATTTTTTGGGTATCTGGAACGAAAGATGCCTGCGCTGCAAAAACAGATCCCCCAGGTCGTGGCCAGTGTGGTGAAACGGTCTTGCGAAATCAAAGCCGAGGTCGTGGCGGCGGATGAGCGGGAATCCGATCGGAGGAGAATTCTCAACTACGGCCATACGATCGGACATGCGCTGGAGGCGTTGGGAGGGTACACATCACTTGTGCATGGGGAGGCCGTCGGTATCGGGTTGGTACAGGAGGCTGATCTTGCATGTTTTCAAGGTTTCTGTACCCACAAGGTTGTCGAAGCTATTCGACGGATGGTCACTGAGGCAGGGCTCAGCGACCGTATGCCACAGGCGACGCCGACGAAGATTTGGAAGGCCATGCTTCACGACAAAAAGGTGTCGGCCGGACAGGTAATTGGCGTGTGGCCGATACGTATCGGAGAGGTTTGCATGGCTCCGCTCGGCAAAAAGGTATTTGATCGGTGGGTTACTGAGTCACGATCCATCTCGACCAACGTATCAGCCCTGTCGTGACGGCCTGATCGAATGAGTCCCTGACCATGGCGGGATTTCTTCGTTTACCCGTCAGCGAAGTGTTCTCTCACGAGTGTCGGCTGACTTGGAGTGTGATGAAGATCCTACGAATTGCTATGGCACAGATGAATCCGACGGTTGGAGATCTGAACGGGAATGTTCGTCAGATCCTGAATTGGGTTCGTGAAGCAAGAAAAGCCAAGGTCGACCTTGTGACGTTTCCCGAACTGGCGATTACGGGATGTCCCCCGGAAGACCTTCTGCTGAAGCCCTGGTTTGTGAGTGAAAATAGGCGGGCCTTGCAAGAGATCATTCCGGCCTGTCGTGGACTGGTGGCCATCGTGGGCTATGTGGGGCAAGATCTGAAGCGCAACCCAAGGTCCTCGAACAGCGGGGCAGGTGGCTCCGTGCTCTCTAACGCGGCGGCGTTGATTGCTGATCGTAGGTTGCTCGGGAACTATCACAAGCGGTCGTTGGTGAACCATGGGGTCTTCGACGACAGTCGATATTTTCAACCAGGTCAACGACTGTCATTGCTCCGAGTTCGTGGAGTCGCGATCGGCGTGACGCTCTGTGAAGATCTTGAGTGTTCGAAAGGCCTGATTCGTCGGCTGGCTGAAGTTGGGGCTGAGATCATCGTCAATATCAGCGCATCACCCTTTCATCGTGGGAAAAGCCGCACGAGAGAGCAGTTGCTGGCCGCTCGCGCGCGAGAAAATAGGGTAATCGTTACATATACCAACATGGTCGGTGGTCAGGATGAACTGGTGTTCGATGGGAACAGCGTGATCCTTGATAGCGTTGGTGGAGTGCTGGCTCGTGGTGGTGCGTTTCAAGAAGAGTTGGTGGTGGCTGATGTAGGCGTGGATGCGGTTCCGTCTGGACGTCGGACTCAGAGGAGGAAAACCCGGGTGGCCGAGACTATAGGTGCGGATCTGGATCGCTATTCAGTGAAAATGCCGGCCATAGAGAAGATGCGGCTTCCGATCGGATCGACCGTGACTGAACCGATTGAGGATCTTGAAGAGATCTATCGGGCCTTGGTGCTAGCGGTCAAGGATTATGTGAGGAAGAATGGTTTTGCGCGGGTGGCGATTGGGCTGAGTGGTGGGGTTGATTCAGCGTTAACGGCGGTGGTCGCGGTGGATGCGCTCGGAGCTGATCGAGTGCGAGGGGTCTTTCTACCGTCTCCCTACACCTCACAGGAAAGTGAGGCGGATGTGTCGGAGCTTGTGGGACGTCTAGGTATTGACTTAAGCGTGATCTCGATTACCCCTACGTTTGAATCCTATTGTCGTTCGCTGGCCCCGACGTTTGGCGATCGGCAGGTCGATGCGACAGAGGAAAATCTCCAGGCGCGTATTCGCGGGACTCTGCTCATGGCGGTGTCGAACAAATTTGGAGACCTGGTGTTGACGACTGGAAATAAGAGTGAGTTAAGCGTCGGGTATGCCACGCTCTATGGTGATATGGCCGGCGGTTTTGCCGTCATCAAGGATGTGCCGAAGACGATGGTCTACGCACTGGCAACGTTTCGGAATGGCCTGGGCTCCTCACCCGTGATCCCAAAGCGGACGCTGGATCGGCCTCCAAGTGCCGAGTTGCGTCCAGATCAAAAAGATGAAGATTCGTTACCCCCCTATTCTGTCCTCGATCTGATTCTTCAGGCATACGTCGAAGAGGATCGCTCTCCTGACGAAATCATCAAATCCGGATTCGATCGCGCTACGGTTGATCGGGTTGTGACGATGGTCGATCGCAGTGAGTTCAAGCGTCATCAGGCACCTATCGGCGTGAAAATTACGCCTCGCGCGCTCGGGAAGGATCGACGGATGCCCATTACTAATGGATTTCGAGGGTTGTAGAGGTTCCCTCCGTGTTTTCGATGGCTTATGAGCGGGGACAGCCTATGGAGGCGAGTGTTTTCTGCCTGATTATGGAGTTTGTTCTATCCCGCAAATCGATCCAGTGCCAAACAGTGCGAGTTCCAGTGCCTGGACGGCCTCCTTTATGATTTCGACATTGAGCGACAGCAATGGATAGGCTATGATACCTGCCCCAAAGTAAGGACGGCATACTGAGTGGGTGGCGGTGGTCTGCCCAGAGACCAGATCTCCCAGCTCGCCGGAGGGTGTTCCCTTCAGTGCCTTGATGGGTTGTGAACTGGCCGGGTGAAGGAGGGCGCTGACATGAAGCTGGTTGAGGCGATCGTCAAGCCGTTCAAGTTGGAAGAGATCAAGGATGCGCTTTTGGAGATCGGTATTCAGGGCATGACCGTTTCGGAAGTCAAGGGGTTTGGGCGTCAGAAGGGGCACAAGGAAACCTATCGTGGGCAAGAATATACGATTGAGTTTGTTCCAAAGGTCAAGATCGAGGTTGCCGTCAAAGATGCCCAAGTTCCTCGAGTCATTGAGGCTATCATGACGGCGGCCAAGACCGGTAGTATCGGGGACGGCAAGATTTTTGTGCGAGAACTAAGCGATGTTGTGCGGATTCGGACTGGAGAAACAGGAGAGTTGGCCCTGTGAGGGGAACGAGACTTGAGTGGTGAACAGTCATCGCTGAAGATCTCCAAAGGAGGATGGCAATGAACGTGCGTGAGGTCTTGGAGTTCGCGAAGAAACACAGAGTACAGATGGTGGACTTGAAATTCATCGATCTGCCGGGTGTGTGGCAGCATATGACCATCCCTGTGAGCGAACTGACGGAAACCTTGTTCAAGGACGGCTCCGGCCTTGACGGATCGTCGATTCGTGGCTGGAAGGCGATCAACAACAGCGATTTGTTGGTGGTTCCTGATCCGGCGACGGCTTTCTTGGATCCGTTTACGGCGGTGCCCACACTCAGCTTAACCGGCAATGTCGTGGATCCGATTTCCCGTGAAAATTATGAGCGGGATCCACGGTTTATCGCACAAAAGGCGGAACGCTATCTCCAAAGCACCAAGATCGGCGACAACTCGTTCTGGGGACCGGAAGCAGAGTTCTTTATTTTCGATCATGCGCGCTATGATCAGACGAGTCACAGCGGCTTCTATTATCTCGATTCGGAAGAAGGCGCGTGGAACATGGGGCAAGAGGGAATCAACCTCGGGGGAAAACTTCGGCATAAGCAGGGGTATTTCCCCGTCGCGCCGGCCGATACCCAGCAAGATATCCGGAGTGAAATGGTCCTGGAAATGGAAAAGATCGGCATTGAGGTGGAAAAGCATCACCACGAGACCGCCACTGCCGGCCAGGCCGAGATCGATATTCGATTTGATACGCTCCTGCGTACGGCGGACAAGATGATGATGTACAAGTACATCGTCAAGAATGTGGCTCGTCGTCATGGAAAGACGGTGACCTTCATGCCCAAGCCGCTCTTCGGCGATGCCGGATCTGGGATGCACACGCACCAGAGTATTTGGAAGGAGGGGAAGCCGCTCTTTGCCGGGAAAGACTACGCAGGAATTTCGCAGCTCTGCCTGTATTATATCGGCGGGATTCTCAAGCACGCGCCGGCCCTGGCGGCCTTTACGAATCCAACGACAAACTCCTACAAGCGCATTACCCCTGGATTCGAAGCGCCAGTGCTGTTGGCCTACTCCAGTCGGAACCGATCTGCGGGCGTCCGTATTCCCATGTATTCGCCGAGCCCCAAGGCGAAGCGAATCGAAGTGCGATTTCCAGATCCATCCTGCAATCCCTATTTGGCATTTTCGGCGATGCTTATGGCGGGGCTTGACGGGATTCAGAACAAGATCAACCCAGGTGAGCCGGCTGAAAAGGACCTGTACGATCTTGATCCGAAGGAAGCGGCCAGTATTCCCACCATGCCTGGGAGCTTGGATGAGGCCATAAACAGTTTGGAGAAAGACTATCAGTTCCTTCTCAAAGGAGAGGTGTTTACGGAGGATCTGATCGAAGCCTGGATCGGCTATAAGCGGAGCAAGGAGATTGATCCGATGCGACTGCGCCCGCATCCGTACGAATTTTTCATGTATTACGACGTCTAGTGCCTGTCACTCATCGGCATGGGCGGGAAGCTTGGAGCGGTCACGCGTCAAGGCTTCCCGCAGGCCGCCTTCGAAAGTGCGTGATCAACACCGTGGGTGCCGATCGCCTGCCAGTTGCCATTTTCAATGTAGCCAGAGCGTGACCGGCCAGTGCCCATCTGGCGGGAAAACTCGATCACTTGGAGCGTTCGTACTCGTGAGTTCGCGCAGTCGAATTCCTTGTGCGTTTTCAACGACAGGAAGCGCGTGGTGTTGTTCCACTTGAGATCCGTGAGCTGCCAAAGGGTCGCACGAGTGCCTGTTCGCTGAATCTGCTCGGGATCAACATAGATCGTTTCAAGCCCAGCCGGTTGGTACTCTTTCTCGATCGCAATCCATCCTGCAATAGCTGGACTAACCAAGACAATCAGCACGACAGACAGAAGGCACAATAGACTGGGAACGATCCGGTTTGACATCGAACGCCTGGTTAAGTGAATACTGGACGGAATGGACATACGGGGTCCCGGGCAGAAAAATCAAGCGGGAATTTATGGGGTCAGCCAGTGGGCTTCTTCCTGCGTCAGGGATCGCTTGAGCAGCGTCATCGCATAGGGTATTCTCTCGTTCACAACAGAGGAGGGCGCCGATGCCGAAACGAGTCCGCACAGGGTTGACCCGGAGTGATATTCTCGACCGGTATGTCGAGCGGTTTAAGCAGCAGCTCGTAAAATTCCAGCCCTTTCTTTCACGCAGGCGGACATCACTTTCTCTAGAAGAGTTTGATGAGTCGGCTGAAGAGCTGATCGGACAGGTGTTCGGCGCCGCATCAGATGAATCCGAAGCCTACTTCTTTGCAAAGTCCGGTGAATCGGCACTGTTGCCGGAAGAAGCGCAGGAGAGCGGGACGCACAATGTCGAGCGTGAAAGCCTCCACCAGCGTCGGCAAGTGCTGGAAAGCTGTCTGGCGGATCTTGAATTGCGTCGCCGTCTGCAGGCGACGAGGAAAGGCAAGGGACTCGACCAGGCGCTCGTCGAAGACTATATGGCGCATGAGGTACGGAGTATCCATAAAGATGCCACGATCAGACAGGCAGGGCAGCTGTTGCAGAAGTACAAGGTGGGGTCACTGATCGTGGACGATGGTTCACGCTATATCGGCATTGTGACGGATTCAGATCTGACGAGAAAGGCGGTTGCCAAAGGGCTTGATCCGAACATGACGACAGTGGCAACCTGCATGAGCCGTTCCATCGTCACGATTGAAGAGGATGAGTCTTTGTCTGAAGCGAGGGCGCTCATGAAGAAGCAGGGGATCCGACATCTGCCCGTGACGGCTGATGCCACTATTATTGGCGTACTTTCTGTCTCCGATCTCCTCCGAGCCTTTGAAGAGTTGAAACCGTCCTAACCATCCAATCTGGTTGCAAGACCATCCTACAGTGCTTCAGTCTATTCAAGAAGGTGGCGGACCATGTCCTTGGGAAGGTATGTACACTGGACTAACACTGTTACCATAGAATTAGGTCGTCGCTAATTATGCCGCCTGCCATCCTGCTCAGTTGTGAGTCTCTTGGGAAAAGTTATGGGGTGAAACCGTTGTTCACCGACCTGTCGCTCGGATTGAGCGAGGGGGATCATGTCGGCCTCATTGGGCCGAACGGGTCCGGGAAATCGACGTTGCTCAAAATTCTCGCCGGATTTGAGGAACCAGACACTGGTACTCGTTCTGTGCGACGACAGCTCAGGATCGGCTATGTACCGCAAGAACCGTCGTTTGCCGAACAGCACTCAGTCGAAGATGCGCTGGTTCAAGTACTTTTCGACGAGGGGCTGGACCCTCATGAACAGGGTGGGCGCATCGCCAGAGCCCTGAGTCTCGGCGGGTTTGCCCGCACTGATCAAACCGTCTCGACACTGTCCGGTGGATGGAAGAAGCGACTAGCGATTGCACGGTCGCTGATGTTGGAGCCGGATGTGCTGCTTCTGGACGAACCGACCAACCATTTGGACGTCGAGGGTATTCTCTGGCTCGAAGGCCTCCTGAAAGCTGAGCCCCATGCCTTCATCGTGATCAGTCACGACCGGCGCTTTTTGGAAGCGGTCACTACCAGGATTTGGGAACTGAACCGCCAATACCCCAATGGCCTCTTTGAGGCCAAGGGGCGATACAGCGAGTTTTTGGAGCAGCGCGATGCGGCGTTGCAGGCCCAGGCCGACTATCAGGCCTCGTTGGCCAACAGAGTTCGGCGAGAGGTGGAATGGCTGCGGAGAGGTCCCAAAGCCAGGACGACCAAAGCCAAGGCTCGGATCGACCAGGCCGGTCGGATGATCAGTGAGCTAACAGATATCGAGTCTCGGCAATCCAAGGGGTCTGCAGGGATTGATTTCACCGCCTCAGGGCGACGGTCCAAGAAGCTGATTGAGGTGGTCGGTTTAGCGAAGACGCTGGGTGCGCAACCGATCGTGAACAATCTTGATGTGCAGGTAGGGCCGGGTGAGCGGATTGGGCTGCTCGGACCGAATGGGAGCGGCAAGTCCACACTGCTCAAACTGCTGGCCGGCAGCTTGACGCCTGATGTCGGTACGATTACTCGCGCCGATCGATTGCGTATTGTCACCTTCGAACAACATCGAGAGTCCCTGGATCAGCAGGCCTCATTGCGGCGAGCCCTCGCTCCAGCCGGTGGCGATGCCGTCGTGTATCAGGACCGGTCCGTCCATCTGGTTTCATGGGCCAAGCGCTTTCTGTTCCGCCCGGAACAGTTGGATCTCCCGGTTTCTCGCTTGTCCGGCGGGGAACAGGCCAGATTGTTGATCGCCCGACTCATGCTTCAGCCAGCGGATCTCTTGATCCTCGATGAACCGACGAACGACTTGGATATTCCCACGCTCGATGTGCTGGAAGACAGCCTGCTGGAATTTACCGGAGCACTAGTTCTTGTGACCCACGACCGATGGCTACTGGACCGCGTCTCCACCAGGCTGCTGGCATTGGATGGAGCAGGCCATGCCGAATGGTTCGCCGACTATGCGCAATGGGAAGCGGGGCAGGAAAGGAAAACGACCGAGGAAAGAAGCATTCGGGTTTCTGAGGAACGCTCTGCCTTGGGCAAACCATCAAAACGGAAAGGTTTGTCGTACAAAGAGCAGAAGGAATGGGATCAGATCGAAACAAGGATCCTGAAAGCCGAAGAACGGGTTGCCACCTGCCAAGCCGCCGCCGATGATCCGTCCATCATGTCATCAGCTGTTGATTTACAAGAGCGACATGCTGCACTCCATGCGGCTCAGCAGGATGTCGAACGGCTCTATGCGAGATGGGCTGAGCTGGATGAAAAGCGAGCTCAGGCGGTCTAACGCAGATCTTCATAACCTGCGAAGAGCAGAGTGATCAGATGAGCCATTCCCGGCGCCTGCCGGTTGGCTTCGCAGCCGTTACCAAATTATCCTCAACCCTACCGAGCGTTCTCGGTCAAGTCGTGGTCAGTTGAACACTACAGTTTGGTCTATGCGTAACCGATAGAGAAGGTGAGGGCACATCTACATCAACAGAGAGACGCCCAACGGCGAGGAGTCGCGACCATGCCAACAGCGCAAGAACTGGTGCAGTCCTGTACCTCCATTTTCACCTTGCCGGAGATCTATTTCCGCGTACGAGAAGTGGTCGAAGACTCCAACTCGACCATGGGGGATCTTGCCGAGGTTTTGAAGCTGGATCCGGCCATTTCAGCGAGACTTCTTCGCATTGTCAACAGCCCCATCTATGGGTTTCCAAAACAGATCGATACGATTTCCCGTGCCGTCAGTCTGCTTGGAACGCAGGCGACAATCGACCTCGTGACGGCGACGACGATCGGCAAAACTTTTGCCGGAGTGCCGGTCCAACTGATGGATGTGTCGAAGTTCTGGCATCGGAGTGTACTCTGCGCGTTGCTGGCCGGAAAGCTTGCGAAGTCCTGTGGGATTAAGGACAGCGAGCGGTTTTTTGTGGAAGGCCTGCTGAGAGATCTTGGTCACTATGTCCTCTATCAATATGCACCGGAGCGGGCCCAGTCTGCACTCATCGAAGCAGGCTACCTCGGGTCCTCTCTGGCTGAAGTGGAACAGTCCAATATTGGGTGTGACTTTGCTGATGTGGGGGCTGAACTCATTCACTCTTGGGGGATGCCCGTGCAGATTGAACAGGCTATCCGTCATCAACTGCGCCCGAACGAAGCCGGTGAGTATGTTCAGCATGCGTCCATTGTGCATTTGGCTGGAGAGGTCGTCGATTTTGAGGAGCGTGACCCGAAGTGGCGACCCGCCGAACTGCCATGTAGTCCGCAGGCCCTGGAAGCGACAGGCTTTGTGCTGGCCAACCTACCTGAACTGATGACGGATGCTCAGGCCCAGCTGAATGAGACGCTCGCGCTGGTTTATCCGCAGGCCGTCGCCGCCTAAGCAGATCGAAATCAGTCTGAGCGCGGAACTCAATCCAACCTCGATCACGGTGTGCGCAGCCTAGCAGTCCGGTGGTATCGACGTGTCTGTGCCATCGTTCGATCCGCCCCTGAGCAGGAAGCTGTCTGCCCTCTTCCTCCGCGTTGTTTCCAGGCTAGAGTATGCCGGCTAAACGATTCATTCCCAAGGTCGTCTGGGCAAAAAATAACTGAAAAGCCTGATAGTCCTGAGGCTGCATCGGTGGGCGGCCTGGCCCTCGATCACAGTAGACAAGGCCGATGGGTCTCACCCCCACTCGTAATGGGGCGAGGATTGCCGATGTAGGGTGCCAAACATCGACAAATTCCTGTTTCATGGACCCAGTCGGCTGGTCAGAAAGATTTGGAACCAGGAGTGGCTCGACCCGTTTAAGAATCGAGAGGAAGAAGGAATGTTCTCGGCTGAGTGAACCCGAAAGCGAGGAGAGATAGGGTGCCAGAGGAGTGACGCCCAGCGCCAACTTTCCGATCAGAAGATCACTATCATGTGGATTGAGCAGTGTCAGCCCGACACGGCCCAATCCCGCGTCCCGCTGGAGCGATTGGATAAAGATTCCAAGGAGGCTATTCAGATCGATCGCACCTTGTAGCGAGTTCTGGAAGACCTGAAGTGTTTCAAATGGGTTATTCCGAATGGGGGCTGGGGGCTCATCCCGGCTGAGAGAAACTTTCGCCGGAGCGGGTCCATGGTCTTCACCGGGTATGCTGGTAGTCGAGGATTGTCGTGCGGGTGTCTCTGCGGCCTGGTCCCCGTTCAACGGCATCAGGGAGTTGTGAAGTGGATCGATTGCCAGTCCCATCGAACGGGTGAGCTGGCGGCCTCGGTCCATGGCTTGATTCATCAAATCCGAAAACCGTCGTGAAGATAGTCCGCTTCCGAGCTGAAGTATCCGTTTCGCGTCCTCAACGGCCGTGGAGGACGCGGAATGCGTGATCGCCTCCATAAGCCGGATTGAGCCGACCACCAGACCTCGGTACGTTTGTGGTGTGCTCTGCCAACGTCCGATCGGCAACTCTTCGACCGTGTCAAAGAGGTCGACAAGATAGTCGGGTAGCTTCCACAGTCGGGCCAAAGCTTGGGCCAAGGTCAACCGGGGAACACCGATAAGCCTGGTTTCCTGACTGACACGGTCGGCCGAGTGCTTCGCTTTCCGGAAGGCTGCCTGGAGTGCTTCAAAAAGATCA
>JAHBWO010000104.1 GCA_019636945.1 Nitrospira sp.
CGCAGCATAGGTCCGAAGCTCATCAAACTCAAACTGGATAAAGTCCGGCGGGAGCACTCGAAGAAACTTCGTCGGCAAGTGTAACCGTTCTGCCTCTGCCAAAAGAGGCACCCAGGACTGGTTTACACGCTCCTGATCAGGATGAGAGCTGATCGCTGCCTCTACAAAGGCAACCGACACCCACCAGCAGCACCACAGCAGGAGAAATCGAATTGTGACGCATTGCATACACACGGAAGAGACAACAGAGAGTCACCACATTAATAGAGGTCTTGCGCCATTCCCCAGTCTCCGCCACCCTCTTCGACAAGGGCGAGCATGTCGAGAAGGTCGGAAGACACATGATCGAGAAATCGCGACGGTTTCGAGAGCAACATCCCGCTCGTCCGATCGTACACATTAATGGGGTACGTCAAAAACAAATGTCGCTTGGCTCGCGTGACCGCCACATAGAACAGACGCCGTTCTTCCTCCAATTCGTCATCAGCCACAAAGGAATAAGCAGACGGAAACCTCCCGTCAACGGCCCAAATCACAAAGACACACTGCCATTCCAACCCTTTCGCAGAGTGGATCGTCGACAGAACGAGCCGCTCATCGTCGCGATCAGACGCTTCCACACCCACGGCACTGCCGTCAGGGGGTTCCAGCGCCAGATCGGCCAGAAATTCATTGATGCCCTGATAGCCCTCGGCAATGGTGTGAAGATGATCCAGATCTCTCGTGCGCTTCGGATAATCGTCGTATTGGTCCTTCAGGATGGGAAGATAGTACTCATAGATCTGGCTGACGTGATGTTCCGGCTTCGGGTCCTCCGATCCAGCCAGACTCTCCAGAGCATTCGCCAAGGCCTTGAGTCCCTGCCCGGAACGACCGTTCACTCCGCGCAGCACATCGAACGGCCGCTCAGCCTTCACGATTGCCGCAAGTACATCCTGAGCCTTCTTTGGCCCGACACCTTCCACCAACATCAGCACGCGATGCCAGCTGACTGTATCGAGCGGGTTTGCCACGACTCGCACATGCGCTAGCAAATCCTTGACATGAGCGGTCTCGATAAACTTCATCCCGCCGCGCTTGAGAAAGGGCAACTCCTTGCGAGAGAGCTCGATTTCCAAATCAAAGGAATGAAAACTCGAACGAAACAGCACGGCCACCTCACTCAGCGGCACGCCTTCTTCACGAAGCTCAAGGATCTTCTGCGAGATGAATCGTGATTGCGCATTCTCTCCCGCCGCTTCTACGAGTGACGGCAATGGCCCATCGATCTTTCTCGTAAAGAGGCGCTTCGTATACTTCTCGGTCGCTTCCTCGATGATGCAGTTGGCCAGATTCAAAATCGGCTGGGTACTGCGGTAATTTTCTTCCAGCTTATAGACGGTGGTACCAGGGAACAGCTCCGGGAACTCCATGATGTTCTTAAACGTCGCACCACGGAAGGCATAGATGGACTGCGAATCGTCCCCGACGACCATCACATTCTGATGGGTCGTCGCCAGTTGGCGGATGACTTCGGCCTGCAATCGATTCGTATCTTGGTATTCATCCACGAGAATATAGCGATACTGACGTGAAATATTCGTGCGAGCCCCCTCATCGAACAGGAGCAGCTGTCGCAGCATCACAAGCAGATCGTCGTAATCTAACAGCTGCTTCTGCCGCTTCGCCGTCTCATAGGCCTTGTGAAGCCGTCCCAGATCTTCCGAGTGATCCGCAAAATGGCCAAACTCTTCCAGAATGATCTCCTCGAGACTGCGCAAGGTGTTTGCGCTCTTGCTGATCATCTCCATGATCGTCCCCTTGCGGGGAAAGCGTTTGTCTTTTTCGTTCAACCCGAGTTGTGATCGTACCAAGGCGATGAGATCTTCGGCGTCACCGCGATCCAAAATAGTAAAACCGGGCTCGATCCCAATTGACCGGCCGTACCGCCGTAGCAGCAAATTCGCCACGGAGTGGAACGTCCCCCCACACACGCGACGACTACTCATCCCAATCAGTTCACCGGCCCGCTCCACCATTTCTTGAGCGGACTTGCGCGTAAATGTCAGCAAAAGAATATTTGAAGGATCAACCCCAGAATCAATCAGATAGGCCACACGATAGACCAACGTGCGGGTCTTCCCGCTGCCGGCGCCCGCAATAACCAGGGAAGGGCCATCACCCGCAGTCACGGCTGCTAACTGCTGGGAATTCAGTGCAGCCGCATAGTCAATCGACAATGTGCGCGGCGTCGCTTCCTCAGCGGGCCGTTTCAACACGTAGGTTTTAACTTCTCGTTCCATGAGAAATAAGAAAAGACGGTGACACGGTTCGATTCTTCGGGAAGAACTGCTCCTATACCATAACTCTGTCTGCTTTTTATACAGACACAACGGTCCAGAGCTTGTAGATCAACCAGATGATGAAGGCGATCGTCAGCAGCAAGAGCGCAATCGTGCCACCAATGATTCCGGCGACATAAAACCAATCGGCATGGGTTTCACGATCAGGCTTCAAGGCCGCCGCTCGCAGCAGCGCCGCATTTCTGGCATGGCTGCGAAACCAGACCGAGAAAAGATCTCCGACGATTGGGACTGCCCCGACTGTTCCGTTAATCAGGAGATTGAGACTCATACGAGTGAGCACGATGCGTGGCACTTGGAGCCGCGTCGCAATGCCGAGGATCACCGTCCCGATCAGGTTCGCGATGACATCACCGATCCCCGGAATGAGTCCGAGTAGCGGATCCAACCCGATCGACCATGATGTTCCAGGAATTCTGATCGACGTATCCATGACCTTGGCCAGAATATCCGCAATCGCAAGCAGATGCTCCCGCCCCTCATCACGCGGCAGAACCTCGATGGGCGATGAGGATTGACGATGAGAAGTCATGGGATATGGATACGCGTATCAGAACCGCATTTATAGCAAGGGACGCCACGGAGGCGCATATTTGACCTTAAAATAGCTAATATGTACAATTAGCCCATATTGGCTATTAGTCAAACTCTTAGCGAGAACATCATGCCAAAACTAACGTTTAGAAACAGCCACGGACAACTCGTCGATATTTCCACCGTAGCAGCCACGAAAGTCAAGAACGAGTTCGGTGCAATATTAGAGCAAACGATACACAGCGGCGCAGTTGCCATTACCCGCCATGACACACCCAAGGCTGTGCTCCTCTCGTTCGCCGAATTCGAATCACTCGTAAACGAACGCAGCCGCTCGCTAGACGACCTAAATGCGGAATTCGACGAATTGCTGACCCAGATGCAGACACCATCAGCGAGAAAAGGGGTCGAGGCGGCCTTTCACGCTTCTCCGGTAGAACTAGGGCGCGCCGCCGTCAAGGCCGCCCGAAAGCATCGCGCATCGGTGCGCAAACGGGCATGAGCGGACCCAGACTGCCGCGCATTCATGTGCTCGCCGGCGTCAATGGAGCGGGGAAGAGCAGCATCGGCGGAGCAGCCATTCGCCAACACGGAGGCACGTACTTCAATCCGGACGAAGCAGCCCGGACCCTCAGAGAAAAAGACCCTACCCTCCCACAAACTGACGTCAACAGCGCAGCCTGGCGCCAGGGCCTGAGGCTGCTCAATCGGGCAATTGAAAGGCGCCTGGATTTCGCATTTGAGACTACCCTCGGCGGAAATACCATCACCGGCCTCCTTGTGAAAGCTGCTGAGCAAGGGATCGAGGTGTACGTCTGGTATGTAGGACTATCCAGCCCGGAATTGCACATTGCGCGCGTGCACGCTCGAGTCTGCCGAGGGGGTCACGACATTCCTGCGCACGATATCCATCAGCGCTACGAACATAGCCGTCTCAACCTCATCGCACTGCTACCCCACCTCACCACTCTGCATATGTACGATAATAGTGCAGATGCAGACCCGGCAGCCGGACGGATACCACAGCTAAAACTCGTACTGCATCTGGAACGCAGCAGAGTTCTTGGCCCGCCGGACCTGACCGCCACGCCGAACTGGGCCAAGCCGATCGTCGCCGCTGCGCTCAAACTGCACCGATCGTCGACCTTCCCGACATAAATCTACATACACACTCGCCAGAGGGGCACGCGAGACGCCCCCAGCAAGCTAAATTTCAGGCGGGGTAGTTTTCTGATTCCGTAGGACCCACTCCATATAGAAGAGGCGGTAGCGGCAATATGCATACGCCTATTCAGCTCAGAGTGGGGTTCATCCCAAGAACGCGATTAGGACATTCTACCAAGGTCGGCCATGAAGCCTTTTGAGGCTCTCACAAATCGGTAGGCCGAAGAGTCTATGATTTCGGCCTTCAAATCGGAAATAGAGGAACTAATTCCCTTGTTATAATCCGTCAGCAGTAGACAACCCATAGCACTAGCGAACTTCAAGGCTGCACCCACCACCTCAATTGAAAGCGTTCTTAAATCGAAACGAGCGTATATACTAACGACAATATGATTCTCTTTGTAAGAGGTAACGCAGGTTGATCCAAGATCTCCAAGTACTTCGAGGTCCTTTGACCAAGATCGCCCAGCAGACAGAAACATACGTAGCTGGCAGAGTTCTTCTGAAGGGAGCGTTGAATTATCCCATTCTGAAATTAGGTCACGTACCGCAGCAGAGACTGTCATACCAGGGACAATTCGGCGTGTTTCTGCTACCGCGCTTGCAATAAGATAACCCCCAAATTTCCACACTGCCATACCGCCTCCACATCTCTCACATGGTTTATTTTTCGCAAAAAGATGTCATCATCAACAAGCTCAAAGGGATCAAATTATTAAGACCTCCAAACACCTGATGCATACGGTACGTTATCTGACACGAACACCTTGTGATTCTTGGGCCGTTGCAGTTCAACAATCTGTTGGCAAATCGTACACCTCAACCCAGAGAGAGAGAGTAACGAATTACTGAATCACCTCTTTGCTCCCCACTCATGTCTCCGTTATAATCCTTCGTTCCACGGAAGACCCATGGCTACAGCGACCACTGACTACAAAGAACGCCTTCGCCAACTGGCCGAATTGATGCTCGCCGTGTCTGGCGAATCGGTCACCATGATGAAGCGCAATGCGCCGGAGCAGGCGCTGAAGCTCAAACGCCAGGATGAGTGGGGCATCTACCTGGAATTTCTCAAGATTATGTTCAACCTCACAGACCGGCTGGTGGCCCTGCACATTCCGCTGAAGGATCAGCTGGAGTTCATGAACGGGCTGGAAGATGCGGTGACCCAACAGTTAAAGCAAGCACTGGAACCGGCCTTCGGCAACAATGCCGATCAAATGGAAATCATGATGACAATCGGCACGACGGTGGCCGAGAGTCGCCAGACTTACGAACACTACAAATTCCTGATCACCGAAGACTCCAAAACCAAGAGCGAGATGTTCCGCAATTTTGGCGAGAACGTGGCCGAGGCGCTCGGTGCGCCACGCAACGCACAGCTCAGCGCCGCCGCATCACTCTGTGCCAGCGCCGTTGTCCCGGCGCTGAGCGCCGTGCTTCAAGGACAGGCGCCTCCCTCTCAGGAGGCGCCGCAGGTCGGAGCTCCAGCCGTTGGAACGCCAACAGAGCAGAACAAGTCAACCGGCCAGGAGATCAAGCTTGTCAGCTTGATGTCGAGTGTGTCGGGAGAAGAAGTCGAAACCCGCTGGGGCCTCCACCCCCGGTTCCGAGACGACCTCACACTGTCCGAACTTCAACAACTCACCAAACTCTTGAACCGGGTCGCAAAAATTCTTGGCGAACGGTATGCCGCCGTGGCATTCTCTAAAGAGTGGGCCACGTGGCATAAGGCAGGGCACGCCTAATTCCTACCGGTCGTCGCCCATCATTCGCGCATAACGCATTGCTCGCCTTTGACCAAAGGAGTGTTTGTGGATTCTCCAAATTCGACGAAGACTGCTCTCCCCCAGAACCTGAATCGGCTCCCTGAACTGGCACGGAATCTCTGGTGGAGCTGGACCCTGGAAGCTCGCCAGCTGTTTGAAACCATCGATCCGACCCTGTGGTTCCTGACCAACCATAATCCCGTCAAACTCCTCGCCGACATTCAGTCTGACCGGCTGACGCGCCTGGCAGAGGACCCCTCGTTCCTTCGCCAATATTCGGCCGTCTTCCGCCTGTTTGATGAATATCTGGCCAATAAGAAAAGTTGGACCGGCACTCACCATGCCGACTTGGCAAAGAAGACCATCGCGTACTTCTCAGCCGAGTTTGGGCTCCACGCTTCCGTGCCGATTTATAGCGGCGGGTTAGGAATCTTGGCCGGAGACCATTGTAAAGAAGCGAGCGATCTTGGGCTGCCGTTTGTCGGCGTTGGATTCATGTACCCACAGGGCTATTTCCGTCAGCGCATTACACCCGAGGGCTGGCAAGAAGCAGCCTACGCTCCTTTTAACCGCGATGAGTCGCCGATACATTTAGCCCAGACTCCGTCCGGTGAATCGTGCCGGTTTACCGTCGACATGGGGAACCGGCGCGTCACCGCTGCCGTGTGGAAACTGTTGGTGGGCCGAATCACGCTGTTTCTCATCGATACGGACGTGCCTGAGAACAGCCCGGAAGACCGCGCCCTCTCCGCTCGACTCTATGGCGGAGATCAAGAAATGCGGATCTGCCAGGAAATTCTGCTGGGAATCGGCGGTGTGCGCATGTTGCGTTCGCTCGAGATCTCGCCGTCCGTGTGGCATGCCAATGAAGGACACTCGGCCTTCCTGACCTTGGAGCGAGTACGTGAGTTCGTTCAGAAGGGTTCGTCTCATGCGGAAGCCTGCGAATTGGTCCGTCAAAGTACCGTCTTCACCACGCATACACCTGTCCCTGCCGGGCATGACGTCTTCCCACACCATTTGATGGATCGCTACTTTACCGGATACTGGGAACAGCTCGGTCTGTCACGTGAAGAATTTCTGCGCCTGGGTGAGACTCCCGAATCGCACGGTGGGTTCAACATGACCGCATTGGTCATGCGCCTCTCCGCCCATGTCAACGGCGTCAGCCGGGAGCACGGCCGCGTGACACGCGAGATGTGGCAACACTTCTGGCCTGGATTGCCGACCGATCAGATCCCCATCCGGAGCGTCACGAACGGCATTCATGCCCCGACGTGGATCTCCCCGGAGCTCCACCATCTCTACAGCAAGTCCCTCAGCCCGACCTGGACACAGACCTGCGACGATCCCGCCATGTGGCAACGGGTCATGGATGTTCCCGACCATGAGTTGTGGGCGGTTCGCCAAGCCATGAAGCGGAAACTGATGGGCTTTATCCGCGAGCGGGCCAGGACCGGCTGGATGCATGGGCATCTCCAACCCTCACAAGTACTCACACGCGGAACACTCATGGACCCTGAAGCGCTGACCATTGGGTTTGCCAGACGGTTTGCAACCTACAAACGCGCCACTCTGCTCTTCCGAGACCTTGAACGGCTCAAAGTACTGCTCCAAGACCGTTGGCGGCCGGTCCAACTGATTTTCGCCGGCAAGGCCCACCCGGCCGATGAGCCGGGCCGGTATTTCATCCATGAAGTGCTGTCGTTCTGTCACGATCACAAGCTCGGTGGTCGCGTCGCATTTCTTGAAGACTACGAAATGCATATGGCAAAGTACCTCGTGCAAGGTGTCGATATTTGGTTGAACACGCCTCGCTTCCCCCTGGAGGCCAGCGGCACCAGCGGCATGAAAGCCGCCCTGAACGGCGTGTTGAACCTCAGCGTCCTGGATGGATGGTGGGTTGAAGGGTACAACGGAGCCAATGGATGGGGTATCCAACCGTTGAGCGAACAGGCGGACGCGCAGGCTCAAGACCATCACGATGGTGAACAACTTTATCGCCTGCTGGAACAGGAAGTCGTTCCACTGTTCTATCAGCGAGATCGTGACGGAATCCCTCGTGGCTGGCTGCAAATGGTGAAGGAATGTATTCGCACCACCGCGCCCCAGTTCTGCACCACGCGCATGTTGAAGGACTACGTCAGCCTGATGTACCGCGCCGCCACGGTACGCATGCCTGCGACATGGTAATGTGGTTCGAGCAATCGAACCGGAGGCTGTTGCGCACGCGGGTTCCTCACCTGGTTACCGTTGCGATCGCGATTGTCGGTCTGATTGTGTTGCTTGGTGGACTGCCTGTCGTGGCGGCCACCACAGGGGCACCGTCTCCAATTGAATCGAAGGCTGGCGCCTTCTTCAAAGCAGGTGAGTACCCGGAAGTCACAGCGCTCTACCGAAGTCTTCCGCCAGATGCGCCCCCTTCTAAAGAATTTCTCCGCCTCGTCTTGCAGAGCTATGTCCGCCTTGGACGAACAGACGAGGCCCTCTCCATTTATTCCAAACTGACCCAGCCGGGGCAATCTCACGATGCTGCGCTGCTTCGCCCCTTGGCGCTCGGCATGATCACCAGCCACGTACGAGACCGCAAGGAACATATTCGGATCGCCGCGTACTCAGCCCTGGCGGAGTTGGGACTGCCGGAGACCGCAGCCATTCTGGAGGATGGATTGCTGGATTCATCCGTCGTCGTGCGGGCACGAGCCGCCGAGGCGATCGGAAAATCCGGCCTCTCGGCACAATCCGGTCCCTTGCGCCGTGCCTTGCGAGATGCAATGCCGACCGTCCGCATTGCCGCCATGACCGCCCTCGGCGAAGGAAACGCCACCGATGTTCGACAACGATTGATGGACGTGGCTCGTACTGAGGATGGCCCTGAGTCCATTTTTGCTTCCGCAGCCTTGGTGAAATTGGGCCAGTCCGAACAGCTGGCTGAAATTACCAGTGCCGCAACGTTACCGGACGCTGAATCCAGAATGGCGGCATTGGGCGTCTTGGGGCGCCTCAAACGCCCGGCGAGCCTCGCCGTCCTTGCGCAAGCCGTCTATGATCCCGATCCATCAGTCCGTGCCTTTGCGGCCGGTGCGCTGGGGGAATTTGGATCTCCCGATGGCGCCGCCCCCCTGACACATGCTATTGGAGACGAGAGCGCGATGATTCGGGCGGTCTCGGCCGCAAGCCTTGGCAAACTGGGCATCAAAGATAACCGGCCGCTGCTCTCCGCACTGACTCGCGACCCCGACGCACACGTCCGTGCCAATGCTGCAGAAGGACTACTTCGCCTTGGTGATACCTCAGCCATCGCCTTGGTGGCAGAGCTGGCCCGACATCCCGATCCGTCCATACGTGGTGCAGCAGCCCAAGCCTTGAGTGCCTCACCGGATGAGGAACAGGCGCTCACAATATTGCAGACACTCCTGTCAGACCAACAGCCGCTCCCTCGGCTGTCGGCCGCCAAGGCATTGCGAAAAAGCAACGACAGAGCCATCCCTATTTTGCTACAAGGGTTACGTGACACCGATGAGGCGGTACGCATTGCGGCGGCGAACAGCCTCCTCCAGCAACTCGCCAAGCAACCGATATCAAAGCGACGCCGCTAACGCAGGACCACTATGGCCAAATTTCTCACAGTTTTGTTATTTCTAGTCGGCGCGTTCGGGGCAGGCTATTACGTTGGGCAACGACCCGTGGGCACATTACAGCAGTCCGTCTCCGACCTCCAGCAATCGTTGAAGGAGGTATCAAAAAACGTCGTGGATACCACACTCGGAATCGAGCGCGATCTCCGTCGTCGTCAGGGACTTGTCGAAGCCAAGTCTCGCTTCGTACAGGCAAAGGTATACGTGATCGACCAAAAGCATGCCGAGGCAGCAAAGGAGCTCACGGCTGTCATCGACGCAATAGAGGCCATGACAAAGGGAGCAAAGGTTGATGACGCAACCGCAGCGCTGCGTCATTTAATCGATTCGCTGCGGGACGTTCAATTGGAACTGGCGACGGGGAAACAGGTTGCGTTCAAGAAGATGGAGGATCTGCAACAACGGATGGATCAACAGTTGAGCAAATAGTTCAGGCGTTGGCAGGTTCAGAGGTCGGTTGCTTCTTCCACTTCGCTAAAATCCGCTCGACTCGCATTTTCACGACCATATCGGAATCTTTCAGCAACGGCTTGATCGCCTCACGCCCGCGATCGTCGCCGATTGATTCCAGGGCCGCGGCTGCCGTCAATCGTGTAAACCAGTCTTTGTCACCAAGCATCTGAATGAGGGGGTCGATGGCTTCGCTACTCTTGATCCGTCCCAACGCGAGCACGGCGCATTTCCGAACGTTCTCATCCTTATCGCGAAGGGCAGGGATGAGCTTCTCAACGGAGGGCGCACCCAATGCGACCAAGGCATCGATCGCATCATCTTTAAACTCATCGTTCCGCAGCTGCAGCATCAGGGGGTCCAGCACCCGCTCGTCCCGTATTTTCCCAAGGGCTGCGATGGCGTACTTGCGCACCTCCCAGTCACGGAGAAGTTTAAGCAGCGTCTCGACCGCAGGCGGTCCCACCTGGCCCATCGCTTCGATGGCAACCTCACGAACCTGCCAATCACCGTCACGCAACGCACGGGCCAACGGCTCGACACACCGTTCGTCCCCCATTTCCCCGAGCGTGATCACGGCTTCTCGTCGGACTACCCAGTCGGGGTCGGCCAATAGATCGATCTGGATATCGATCTCGTCCTTGACCTGCTCTTCTTCGAGCGCAACCATGCCTGGGCCAGCCGTTTCCGGCTCGACGGAGGGAGACTCAGCCTGCGGACGTTCAGCGACGACCTCAGCGGCCGACTCATCTCCGGATTGCTGGCTGAGAGGATTGTTATCGAGAGAGGGGTGTTTGGTCTTCGAGTCCATAAGAATCAGTCCGTCTTTGAGACGATTTTTCCACGAGAGATTAGGCTGATGCAGAAGCGACGGCTTTGCTTCCGGCTGCCCGCTTTTTCCGCTGCACTAGGGCCCGCCGCTTCCGCTGCTCCCGTTTCAATCGTTTTTTCAACGAGCGGAGGGCGGTATCCCCTTCCGGATTACCCTGATCAGTCGTCTTTGTGGCAATTTTCTTCTTTAGTTTCACTTCATCCGACTCTTGCGCGCGCTTCTTGGCCATCGAATCATGCCTCCCCTTAATATTCACACGTATGATGGTCTTGGGCTGATAGAAAGAGTGCAGTCTAGTGGAGAGCTTTACACACTGTCAACCTGAATGGGGCGATACGAATGTTCCCGAGATGAGCCTACATTATTAGGGGGTGCTTCCCGCAAGTTCCGCCTTTTCAATGAGCCTCTACGAGTACCCCGTTTACAAGGCAAGCAAGCGTCATCCTGAAAGGGACCCATCTCGAGGCTCTCAGGTAAGGACCAGCGAAGCAACCGGAAGCTGGATTGGGTCTACCACGGACAGCATGGCAAGGGCCCACCGATTCCTCCTCGCAATCCAGAGATCGCCGGGGAAATTTCTCGCGCGAGATGTCATCCCCTGCGACGTCCGGCCAACCGGAAGCATTCGGTCTGTCAGAACGGACGACATTGGCCCGGAAAATTGCTCTGCCAGCAGCAGCAGCTCGGGACGGCGTGCGCCGACAACCTCGATCTGCACATGTGCAACCCCTTCACGCTCCATTCCCAGAAGGACGGCCGCCCCGTGGGACAGGTCGAGAATCCGCCCCTTTTCGTAGGGCCCACGGTCGGTCACTCGCACATGAAGATGTTTGCCGTTCGACAAATTAACGACGCGGACCACACTTCCGAGCGGGATCGTCCGATGCGCAGCCGTCAGCCCTTCCATATCGAATATCTCGCCGTTCGCAGCCTGTCTTCCATGAAACTGTTCGCCGTACCAGGAGGCAACCCCGCGATCCTTGATCCCGACATCCAGTTGCACCTCCCCTTTAGGGACCCAGGAGCAGGCACCCAGGGACAGACACAGTGCCAGGGCAAAAGAAGTCTTCGAGAAGAGCCGATTGTGGGGAACGTCCGTGTGCATACTGGATTTACCTCCCTCTGAATGCTGACGTACTCTGATTTTCGATTGACTCAGAGTATGAAAGGTCTCCCATTTCGACAACACCGACGGGAGTATCCCTCTCCCCCCACCTCCGTATAGCTAATCCCTGTTCAAAAAAGTACCTGATTGGACTATCGAACGGAGCTTCTATATAACCGAGGCACAGTATAAGTTCAACACCTTATAGTATTCGAGACAGGCGGTAAGAATTAGGAGCTGTGATCCCCGTACGGTTTCAGTATGCTCGTGATTTCTTGATGTATTCCGGGAGACAGCCGTCTGCGTCGTGCGTGCTTATTCCAATTCCGCAGCAACACCCGGCAGACTGTATTCCATCACCATATTGACTGCATCAGGCAGAGTGAGTAAGATCCCCCGCAGTAAGAACTGTTATCCCGAGAGCAGTACTGCTCCACATTCTCCACAGCTGTTCGCACCGATATCACTTTCGTGATTGACGTTCACAACATTACAAAGCGGTACGGCCATCATACGGCCATTGATCGCGTCACTTTTTCCGTCGCCAAAGGGGAAGTGCTGGCCTTTCTCGGCCCCAACGGGGCCGGTAAGACCACGACGATGCGAATTCTGACCTGTTTTATGCCTGCAACGGAGGGCACGGCGCGCGTCGCGGGGTTCGACTGTACCGATCACCCTTTGGAGGTGAAGCGGCAGATCGGGTATCTACCGGAAACGCCGCCGGTCTACCAAGAACTGACCGTCACCGAATACCTGACCTTCGTCGGACAACTCCGTGGCATGGCAGGACCAACACTCACCTCGGCACTGGACCAATCCATCGGGCGACTTGAGCTGGGTACTGTGCGGCACCGACTGATCGGGAACCTCTCCCGTGGCTATCGGCAGCGTGTTGGATTGGCACAGGCCCTGTTGCATGATCCTCCGGTCCTCATTCTCGACGAGCCCACTGTGGGCCTCGACCCGAAACAGATCATTGAAATCCGGGAACTCATCAAGAGTTTGGCCGGTTCGCATTCCGTCATCCTCAGCACACATATCCTTCCCGAGGCGACGGCCGTCTGCCAGCGGGTGGTCATCATCAACAAGGGTCGGATTGTCGCGGAAGACACCCCTGAGCAGTTGTCGGCGCGCCTGCGTCAATCGGAAAAAGTCTCGCTGACGCTGAAATCACGCCCAGCGGACTGTGAGTCAAAACTACAGGCAATCCCAGGCGTGCTTCAGGTACTTCCAGGACAGGGTGGAGGCACCTTTCTCATTGAATGTGAGTTAGGCCGTGACCTACGCGACGAACTTGCACGTGTCGCCGTGATGAACCAATGGGGGCTGCTCGAACTCCGGACGGTATCGATGACATTGGAAGACGTCTTCCTCCAACTGACACGTCACGAAGACCACTCCGCTGAAGCAACAGAGACCACGGTGAGCATGGCCCCCTCGGAAAGCATGGACAGGTAGACGCCGTATGACCCCGGTACAGGCCATTATTGGTAAGGAACTGCGCATCTATTTCGTCTCGCCCATTGTCTATGTGGTCGGAGCGGTCTTTCTGCTGATTTTCGGACTGCTGTCCTACCTGTACGTCGGATTCGCGGGCGCGCAGGCCATCCAATTGATGCAAATGCAAGGCGGGCCGGCGCAGATCAACCTGAACGACCTGGTCTTTCGAAATCTCTTCGCGAGCATGCGAATCGTCCTTGTGATTATCTTGCCCATATTGACCATGCGGTTGTTCGCGGAAGAGCGCAAGTTGCGAACCTTCGAGTTTTTGCTGACCTCGCCGCTGCGGGTCACAGATATCGTCGTCGGCAAGTTTGTCAGCGTGTTTGTGATCTATCTTGGGCTGGTCGGACTCACTACATTAGTCCCGACAGTCCTGATGCTCTTCAGCGACTTTGACTGGAATCCCATCTGGACCGGGTATCTCGGCATGGTACTGCTGGGAGCCCTGTTTCTGTCCGTCGGACTGTTCGCGTCGGCGGTCACGGAAAACCAAATCGTCGCCGCCTTCGTCAGCTTCGGCATGTTGCTCACGATCTGGTTGATCGCCGGACTGGGCAGCCTCTTCGGCGATACCACCACGGGTCACGTCATCTCGTACGTATCCTACATGGAGCACTACGAACGCCTCGTTCGGGGACTGATCGACACGAGCGACCTGGTGTACTTCGGAAGCGGCCTTGTGCTCATGCTGTTTTTGACACATCGAGTCGTGGAATCGACACGCTGGAAATGAAACTTCAATCGTTCCCCCTCGGTATTGTAGGAATCCTGCTCGGCATCGGTGGCATGGTCGCCTACAGCCTTCGACCGGACTGGCTCTGGGCCGTGACCGTTTCTGAAGGCTTGGCGCTGGCGTGCCTGGTCTCGTTCTTTGTTCTCCATTTCGAGACCGTCAAGGCCTTCTCAGGCCGGCGCTCAACAAAGATGGGGCTCAACAGCCTTCTGATGGTCGTATTCTTCACAAGCATTCTGGTGATCGTGAACTTTCTGGCAGCCCGGCATTCTGTCCGGTGGGATCTCTCGGAGAACCAGAACTATACCCTCGCACCCCAAACCTACCGGGTGCTTCGGACCCTCCCGCGAGAGGTCAAGATCACGGTCTTCACAAGAGAAAAGGACCCTGGCTACCAAGCCTTCAAAGAGCGCTTGGAGAGTTATCGGCAAGCCTCGACCAAGCTGAGCGTGGAATTCATCGATCCGGAAAAGCAACCAAAGATGGCCCAGACGTATGGCATCTTTCGGACCGACACGGCCATCTTCGAGAGCAACGGGCAAACGATCCGCGTGACGTCCCCCTCTGAAATCGAACTGACCGGCGCATTGATCCGGATCTCCAAGGACTCAAAAAAACGGATCGTCTTCGTTGAAGGCCACAGTGAGCTGAACGTCGAGGATAAAGACCGGAATGGTCTGTTCATTGCGAAAGAGGCCTTGATTCGTCAAGGCTATGACGTTGGAACGGTCTCGCTCCTGAAGGAATCTGCCGTGCCGGACAATACGTCCGTGCTGGTCCTTGCCGGCCCACGTCG
>JAHBWO010000105.1 GCA_019636945.1 Nitrospira sp.
CTGAACTATCGTGGCGATGTCTATCGCCAACCCAATCGTTGCATAAAAGACGCAAACTGCCGCGCTCCATCGAAATCGAAGCCAAACGAGTAGGGACAGTCCGAGAGGTACGAAAGCGAAGAAGCTGACTTTCCATGCTATGCCTTGGGTGAAGGATGAGCCGTTCTCAAGAAAGAGGAATCCAGCTTCGACAACGAAGGTACCGAGTAACAGAATAGGCAAAGGATTGTGTGGCATTGACTGACTATAGACTGTTGGGGAAAAGGTCGGCAATGGGTGCCATGTAGTGGTAGTTCTCGTGATAAAGGCAGACTTGTATCATGGAGCCGAAGGATCAGGAAGAGAAGCGATTGCCCCTGCAGGCTTGTCTTCTGATTTGTGACGGGGACTGTCGGTTCTGTGTGTCCGTAAAAATGGGGCTTGAACGTCGAGGAGTTGATCAAACAACGACGGGTATCAGATTCGTCGCCTATCAGAGCGAAGCGGCCAGAATCGCTGTTGGTCAACAGTATCGCCCTGGTCGCCCTGAGGCAGCTTTCTTTGTCCAACCTTCCGGAAAGATTCTGCAGGGGCCTGACGCATTTTCCCCTCTTCTTCCCCATCTGCGCGGTGGGACGCTGGTGCAGTGGGGGTTACGGTTCGGCACCGTTCAGCCTATCAGATGACGGGCTCAGCACCACCAAGTCGTTTCATCTCATCCTCCTCTTTAGAGGGGATTCATCCCATCAGTGAGGAATTTACCGGGTATCTGTCCTCCATCAGAATGCCTTCACATTCTGAGGAGGATACATGTCACCAACATCCGACTTTTTACCATGCTGTAAGCATTCAGCTCGTACCTTATATCAAAAGCGCTGGGCTACAGGTTTTGGTTGGTCAAGGATCGTAAGTCTGTTGGTTTTTATTGGATTATGCAGCATCTATAGTGGGAACGATTTGGCCTGGGGTGACGTCATTGCCACGGATAAAAAGGCGATTGTGGCGGCGGGGTTCGGCTATCAGATCGGGTCTGTGTCCGCGATTTCGGTGAAAGTGTACGAAGCTGACTCAGGTACGATCATATCTGATGATGTCTATGAACTGACGGTCAAGGAGGGTGATGGGGCAGGAAGGAGCGAGGGGGCTCGTATTTTTGCGGGTGGTATCGGACCGGGGGCTACAGACCTCTCTAACTTCGTCTTGCGGGTCTACGACGCGAATACCGGGATTTTTCAATGGGAGGGGCGTCTCAACCTCGTGCAACCTGACGGAAAAGGCGGAGGACAAGCCATTTCGACTCGACAATTTAATCGAGCCACCATCACGAGAGTCCGCACGGAGCGACAGGCAACCGAACAACCCACATTCCTGTTGCGCGCGGTAGATTCGGTAACTGGCTCTCTTGTCTGGGAGGATGAGTTTACTACGGTCCTGGGTGCAACTCCGCACCTCCATTCGATTGCGGATCGGACCAGGAGGGTGGGGCGAGTTTCGACAAACAGTTCTCACAAGTTCGAATTCAGAATTCGCATGTATGATCCGACCGGGAAACAGATTATCTGGGAAGATCAACTGTCTCAGCGAGAGTCTGAAGAGGGGGCCCAGGGGTTGCTGAATGATCAGGCCGATTTACTGCCCGCCTGGCCGCATCAGCCGCAGGATGAATCGATTCCCGTACCGATTTGACGGTGCCTTGTTCTTCTCTCGATCAAGCCTGGATACAACGGGGAGGCTACGAACGGGCCTGTTCGTAGCGCTCGAGCCATTGACGGTGGAACTGCTCATAGGAAATCAACAGTTTGTCCTGAAACGCGGTTGCCACGGAAGCCTTCGCCTGAAAGGCTTTCACAAGGTCGTCGACGCGGGCCATCCCCCATCGCTCCATCAAAAAGTGGGTTGCCGAATTGGCCTCTAGGTAGGCCACGATAGAAGCTTCGGCTGTGAATGCACCCCAGGGGCCTTCCAGAGAAGCCAACGGAATCATCTTGAGCTCGCCGTGGAGGGCCTCATCGAGATCAGGCCATGAATCCCCGGCCAGTTGTATAGCTAGTCCTTCGTTCAGCCAGGTTGGGAGTGCTCCTGCCTGTGATCCTAACCGGTCATGGAGCAGGGCATGGACGTACTCGTGACGGAGTACAGTGGCGAGCCATTTCCGATCTGTGGTGGCTCCCTGTGTGGGAATCTGGATGCGTCCGAGCGTGGGGTCATAGAGCCCATCAGCCCATGCTGGGCTGCCAGTCGAACTCTGGAAGGACTCTTTTGCGTGGAGGACCACCGTGATGGGCTTGGTCGGGAAATGCCCAAACTTCTGGCCAATATCCCGATAAGCCTCCTCGAGAATCTCCAACACCGATGTCCATGTGATGTGGTCCTCCTCCCCGTTGAACTTCACGACAAAATGAGTGCTGCTGCGCGCCGTCATGCGAGATTCGACGGTTTGTGTGCGCTGAACCCTTTCTGTGACGGTAGCCAGATAGGATTGGAGTGCCGGGTCTTGCTTTGCCCGTTGGGTGGCTTGGGCCAAGTGCGTAGCTGCTCCAGTCAGATCATCCTGTTCCTGCAGCAAATCAGCCATGGCAAGGTGAGGGAAGGGTTCGCCAGGGGCCACTTTCATCAATTTCGTCAAGAACTCAACATTCAGTGCCCGGTCGCGCTGTTCCCAGTAGGCATGGGCCAGGTTCATTAGGATGACGGGGTTCGTGTCGTCGAGTTCCGCTGCTTTCT
This sequence comes from Nitrospira sp., assembly GCA_019636945.1. Lineage (GTDB taxonomy): Bacteria > Nitrospirota > Nitrospiria > Nitrospirales > Nitrospiraceae > Nitrospira_D. The sequence continues at coordinate 2,704 of JAHBWO010000105.1, forward strand.
TAAACGCACCGAGTGATGCCCCTGTACCTTGAAGACGCTCTTGCTGCAACCCGAGATTGTTCCACAGGATGGCGACGAAAGATTTGGATTGTCCATCCAATAGGACGGAGGCCGGGAGTGCTTTCAGCTTGCTTTCGGCCAGAGAGAGGTTATGTTTTTCGACTTCATCACGAATTCCTTCCAGGAGCGCCTGATGTGGAGTGGGCGGGATGACGGTCTGGTCAAGCGTGCGGATGTGTCGTGATTCACTCTCGGACGGTTTGCTCTGTGGGGGCACTGGCGGGGGAGGGACGGATACGACGGTTTCCGTCGGATTCATCGTCAGCGAGGGATGGAGCGGCTTCAGAAAGAGGTTATACCCAATCAGGATGGCCAAGCCGACGGCAAGCGGGATCAGGATATGGCGAATATTGCGGCGGTACATATGAGTCTGGCAGGAGTGTAGCACCCTAGGAAAATATGACCAAGCAATCCAGGAAAAGAAGCGGAGGGGATTTGCCCGGGCTCGTCGGCTGCGTTGTGCGATGAATTATGCTGTGCTACGATTCTGCGCTATATGCAGGCGGAGACTGAATCGAGTTCGCTGGTGCCGTTTCAGGAGTGGTTGGATCGCATCGCCAGGCCGATTGAATTTGCAAGCCGAGATGATGGCGCCCACTTGAAGGCCATCACCAATCTGAGTGATTTCATCTCCACGCAAGTGCTGTCGGCTCTTCGCAGGCAGACGTATTCAAGGGCGATCGAAGCTCGTCTGATTTCACTCCGTGACCTCTTCGTTGATTTTTCATCGTCCCTTTCTCCGGATGAACAACGTCGCCGATTGCATGCGGCGGGGTTGCACATCCAAGCTCTTCGAAAGGCCGTGCAGAAGCCTGCGGCTGCTGCCCAGACGTTGCCGACAGGATCTGTTCATGAAGCCGTATCGACTGATGGAGGACGAACCGAGCTCTGGCGGATTCCTGTCCGATTCGCTAAAGGGGTTGGACCGAAGCGCACCGCGGTTTTGCAACGACTACGTATCGAAACGATAGAAGATGTACTCTGGAGCATCCCCTGGCGGTATGAAGATCGATCGGTCATGACACCCATCGGAAATCTTGTTCCGGGGATGGTGGCGTCCATTTGTGGGATAGTCGGGAAGTGCGAAGCAAAACGGGCAAGAAATCGACGGCTGAGCGTACTGGAGGTCGGCATCGAAGATCAGTCCGGTCGCTTACAGGTAGTGTTCTTCAATCAACCCTATCTGGAAGATATTCTGACGGTTGGAACTCGTGTGATGTTGAGCGGGCGGGTGATCTCTGGTCGAGGGGACTGGATGGTGCCGCGAATGGATGTTGCTCAGTGCGAGGTCGTCGGAGAGGGGGTGGAATCGGCGCTGCATGTTGGACGAATTGTCCCCGTGTATCATGAAACCAAGGGATGGACATCTCGTCAGATGCGGGTGCTCGTACGGAATCTCTTGGCGGACCATGGGATGGATCTCATTGATCATTTGCCGGTACCGCTCCGGGCGAGGCAGCGACTGATCCCGATCCATGAGGCATTCCAGGATGTCCATTTCCCGAAGGCAGGAACTGATGGCCATCTGTTGGAGCGAGGAAAGACGGCGGCCCATCGGCGGTTGGCATTTGAGGAACTGTTGCTGCTGCAACTGGCGTTAGCGTCCCGGCACCGATCGGTCTATGAAGAACGGAAAGAGGTACGGTTCAATCCGAAAACCCCTCTGCTCGCACAGCTAGTCAGTCTTTTGCCCTTTCGTCTCACGGCGGCGCAGGAGCGAGTCATTCGGGAAATTTTTCGGGACATGATTTCGCCACGCCCCATGAATCGGTTAGTCCAAGGAGATGTGGGATCAGGAAAAACTGCGGTCGCGTTGCAGGCGATCGTGATGGCCTGTGGGTCAGGCTATCAAGCTGCCTTGTTGGCTCCGACGGAAATCCTTGCGGAACAGCATTACCGCAACCTATCAGGAATGTTGCAGGCCTTGGGGCTGCAGGCGGTCTTAGTTCGCGGTGGTGAGAAAGCCTCGGTCAAGAATGTGCAGGTTGAACAGCTGGCTTCGGGAGATGTCAACGTAGCAATCGGGACCCATGCGCTTCTGCAGCAGGGTATCACATTCAAAAATCTTGGCTTGGCGGTCATCGATGAACAGCACAAGTTTGGCGTGTTGCAGCGAAAGGCGATGATCGAGAAGGGCTATAGGCCGGACGTACTGGTGCTGACGGCCACTCCCATTCCCCGCACGCTGGCGATGACCGCCTACGGGGATCTTGATGTGTCGGTCATCGACGCCCTTCCTCCAGGGCGTAAACCGGTGCGGACGTTCTTGTTTAGTGAGGGACAACGGCGGAAAGCCTACCAGATTGTGCGTGATGAATTGCGTGCCGATAAACAAGCCTACATCGTCTATCCGCTGGTGGAAGAATCGGAGAAGGTCGACCTTCAAGCGGCGATTCAGGGTGCTGAACAGTTGAAGAATGGAGAGTTTTCAGACTTTCGTGTCGGCCTGTTGCATGGACGCATGAAGGCGGTTGAAAAAGAAGCGGTGATGGCCGATTTTAAGTCCGGTACGATTCAGTTGTTGATCGCCACGACCGTCATTGAAGTCGGCGTGGATGTCCCGAACGCGACGGTTATCTTGATTGAACATGCCGAGCGATTTGGACTGGCACAGTTGCACCAACTGCGCGGTCGCGTCGGGCGCAGCAGCCATCAAGCCTATTGTCTGTTGATGGCGCAAAACCTAGGACGGAGGAAAACGGAATCACGCAGACGGACTCTGGGCAGTGATGAATCGATGTCGGCGGCAGGAGAACGGCTGGAGGCGCTTGTCCGGTCAAACGATGGGTTCGTCATTGCTGAGGACGATCTGCGCATTCGAGGGCCTGGTGAGTTCTTTGGGTTACGGCAATGGGGTATGCCGGAGTTTCGCGTGGCCAACCTGGTGCGCGATGGTGATCTGCTGGAGCAGGCCAGGCAGGAGGCCTTTTCGCTGCTACAATCTGACCCAGGGCTGAAAGAGTCAGCCCACCAGGGACTACGCGAGGCTATGCTTCGTAAGTGGGAGAAAAAGTTGGAGTTGGGTTCAATCAGTTAGGACTGCCATGGGACTCTTGCAGCGAATCAAAGATGATCTGCGGACTGGGATCGCCACGCTTCGCCTCGGGACTGTTCATGCAGCGGGACGTGCGCTGGAAGAGACAGAACTGCTCCGCATGCGATTGGAACTCCGCAAGCTCGACCAGCAGTTGTCGGATCTGTACAAGGATATCGGTGAGCGGGCGGTAGATATGAAGGAGCGAGGCGAAACGGCAGAGCGTGTCGTCTACGATGCCGAGATCGTGCGTCTGGTCAAAGAGGTTGAAGTTGTGAAAGAGTCGCAGAAGAAGTTGGAAGCCGAAATGGAGGCCATTCGGAACGAGCAATGACCGAGCCGACGAAGCGGACACGGCGTTTGGTCGGCATCGATATCGGCACCCTCACCTGTCGGTTGTTAATTGCAGATCTAGCCCCTGGACATCCCTTCAAAGAGCTTCGATCAGAACGGCGTATTCTTCGACTGGGAGAAGGTGTTGACCAGACGAAACGGCTGAGTCCTGCCGCCATGGATCGAGTGATCCACTGTCTCCAAGAGTGGCGCAGCGTCATTGAGAGCCATCAGGTTGAAGCCACTGCGGTTGTGGCGACCAGTGCCGTTCGCGATGCCAGCAATCGAGCGGAATTCTTGGCACGGGTGAAAGCAGAGTGTGGGTTGGAGGTCGAACTCATCTCCGGTGAGGAGGAAGCGCGGCGGACATTACTCGGCATTCGTTCAGGCTTGCCAGTTGGAGTGACGGACATTCTGGCGCTAGATATCGGTGGCGGCAGTACGGAGTTCATCCTGGATCGGCCTGGGCACAAGCCCATTGTTCAGTCGTTCGATATCGGAGTTGTTCGACTCTGTGAGCGAATCTTGCAGCATGACCCTCCGACTGGAGAAGTAGTGCGTCGTGCGCGCGAGTGGGTGGCCAGAGAAACCAAAGCGGCTATGGCGAACATGGACGACTATCAGCAAGCGACATTTGTTGGGACGGCTGGAACAATCACTGCCCTCGCTGCAATGGCGCAGAAACTGTCGACCTACGAGCCTGCTCGCATCCACAACTATGTGCTGGAGCTGGAAACCATCCAAGAACTTGAACAGACGTTGCTTAGCCGAACGAAATCCGAGCGAGTCGGTTTGCCGGGCTTGGAAAAGAACCGTGAAGAAGTCATTGCCGCCGGCGCGATCATCATTCGGACCATCATGGAGACGTTGGGTCCGACGGAATGTCTGGTGAGTGATCTGGGATTGCGGGAAGGAGTGCTGATTGATCTGGCACGATGGCTGTGGAAAGCACAATGAACGCGTAAGGACGTGGATTTCTGAAAACACCTGGCTGTTTGGAGCCAGGATTGTCGGAGGATCTCATGAATGAAGGTGCCCGACCTATCTTCCGTGATATCTATCAGGTATGTGCGATGTATCAAATGATCCTGGTATTGGTGTTGCTCACGGTATTGAGTACTGCAATGAACGTGACTGCCGCTGGCGATGGGCCGAAATCAAGCGGGACTGGCTTTGTTGTCAGTCGCCAAGGGCATATCTTGACTAACCATCATGTGGTGGAGGGCTGTGCTTCAGTCCGAGCCACTGTCGAAGGCATCCAGAAGGAAGCAATCTTAATTGGGGTCGATATGAGGAATGATCTTGCCGTTCTCAAACTACCTGGCAACGTGCCGAGCATTGCTCAGTTTCGCGGAGGACGGAATATCCGGGCAGGGGACAGTGTGGTCTTGGTCGGCTTTCCCTTACATGGGGTGCTGGCCTCTGAAGCGAATGTAACGACGGGAACGGTGAGCGCCTTAGCTGGGATAGGAAATGATACGCGCTTCCTTCAAGTGACCGCTCCTGTTCAGCCGGGCAATAGCGGCGGTCCCGTTTTCGATCAGACCGGCCAAATCGTAGGTGTTGTTGTGAGCAAGTTGGACGCCTTGAAGGTCGCCGAAGTAACAGGGGACATTCCACAGAATATTAATTTTGCCATTAATGGCGCCGTGGCCAAGGCATTTCTTGACTCCCACGGAGTTGGCTATGAAACAGCCGTTTCAGGGAAGAAATTGGAGTCCGCGGAGATTGGGGCTACGGCAAAGCAGTTCACCTTTCTACTGGAGTGCTACTCCGAAAAGATTGACGCAGAATATCGTGCACTTGAGGCGGAGCGACGCGCATTAGAGCTGCAACGACGTGCGTTGGAAGACGAACGTCGTGCGCTAGAAGAAGCGCGGCGAGGGGAGCAAGCGGCTCGTGAGCGAGCACTTCGTTTGGAGCAAGAAGAACAGGTGCGAAAGGCGCAGGTGGCCGATGAGCAACAGCGCCTCAAGCGCCAGAAAGAACTAGCGGAAGCACAAGCTGCGAGTGAACGAGAAGAGAGGGAATGGGCTCAGCTTAACCTTGAGGCTGAACGCCGAGAAGTCGAACGCCTAGCACGGGAAAACTTTGCGCAAGAACAGCGTGACCGAGCGAATCGTATCACGGGGAATGACGGGGCACCCATGATTGCGATACCCGAAGGAGAGTTTCTTTACGGTGCGGACAACCAGCGGATTTCGTTACCCGCCTTCTACATAGACACATATGAGGTAACGACTCAGCTCTATGATTCTTTCATGAAAGCGACTAACCATAGCAAACCAGAGCATTGGGGTGATGTGAGGCAAGAGCTTGATCGGGACAAGCCTGTAATCGGAGTTGAGTGGTCAGATGCCAATGCCTATTGCCGTTACTATGGGAAGCGTCTTCCGACAGAAAGCGAATGGGAAAAGGCTGCACGTGGCACTGATGGCCGAACATATCCTTGGGGAGATTCGGAGCCGACAATTGCTCTGGCCAACTTTGGACCATCTGGCTGTGGTCTTTTTTGTAATGTATATGCAGAAAAGCTAAAGCCCGTAAATGGCTATGAGAGCGGGAAGAGCCCGTATGGGATCTTTAACCTGGCAGGGAATGCAGGGGAATGGGTAAAAGAAAAGAGAATCAGAGGAGGTCACTGGCTCAGTTATGCACGAGACCTACGGGCTTCATTACAGCTAAAGGAAATCACGCATACATGGGGCGCGCGATGGGTTCTGGGGTTTCGCTGTGCCCAGGACGTGCGCTAGTCCTGCTAGTTTAGGTTCTATAGTAATTAAGGAGGCTGAGCAGGTCCCTTAATAGTTAAGCCTTCATGGACAGCAAGCGCAGTCAGCCCAAAAATCATCACTATGTGCCTGAGTCGTACCTGAAACGATTCACGGACAGGACGGGATTTCTCCACATACAAGACTGCAAGCGTGCCCAAACAAGGAGACAGCGGCCAGACCGAGTTATGACGATCAATGCCTACTACCGTCAGGCCTGGGCAACACAAGGAGTTGACCCTGATATCTTTGAAATCGAACTTGGCAAAGGCCTGGAATCAGAGACAAGAGAGGTTATTGACAAGCTCATCATGTCTCCGCACGAGCTTAATGCCCGCGATACTGCATCGCTATTGAATTATCTGGAGCTACAGCGAGTCAGGGTTCCGAGGCAAGCCCAAATTGCCAAGGTTCTTATGCGGGAAACAATTCTTAAATCTGCGCCTGCGGACATTGTAGCTGACGTTGCAGCTGGCCGACTCCAGCTTGACATGAAAGACTCTGCACGTTTCGAGTACATGAAAATGGCTCTGGGTAGCATACATCCATGGTTGGCAGAAATGGAGTGGGAAATATTCGAAGCCGCACCCGGTACGGCCTTTATTACTACGGACAGCCCTGTGTCTTTCTTTAATGCGCGAATTCCTCCCCCTGCAGAAGCTGGGATTGGGCTTGCGGGGACTGTGGTGTTATTCCCGCTTTGCTCACGCAAGCTTCTCCTGATGCGGCATCCCCAGATTCGTTCTAAGCCGCCGTTGACCGAGCTTCCGCTTCCCAAACTTCTTGACGGGTTGATCGCTGTGTCTCAAGGCATCGTGTGGGATCGGGACCTCGTTGAATTGACAAATCGGAGAATGGCGCATCTTGCGCATGAATTAATAGTTGGCGAGAGTATGGATGTGCTACAAAGCTCCGGACGAGTCTGAAGGCGACCATGTTTAGAAGCCCAGATCTGAAAAATTAGGACATTCTACTTTTGGGGTTGAGTAATTCCAGAGTCTGATAATTCTTTCCGTGGGCGGTCAGTAGGCACAGCGAACTAACCAGGCTGTCCTCAACCCCCTTACTTCTGCGAATGCCACCGATAGTCTTTGTTTTTCGTGAATTGAGCTTTCGGGCGCCGACGGGTTTCCCCAGTAGCAGCACTTTGACGTCTTGCAGGCCGGACCAGGCTGGATTGGTCGTGATTAAGTCGTTTGGCGATGCGAATACTGAGCGAGTCTTCAAACGCGAGTTTATGAAACGGTTTCTGCGACAGATCCAGCAGCGAGCATTTATGCGAGTGAATGCCTATGATTGCAGCAGTCAGGTTGGATGATCTTCGACTTTCATCCTCGAATAGGCTTGAAGCACTCAAAGGGGATCGAAAGGGGGAGCACAGCATTCGCATCAATGACCAGTGGCGAATCTGCTTTCTCTGGCGAGAGGGCCATGCGGAGCGTGTTCAGGTCGTCGATTACCATTGAGGAGGGCCTATGTCTAAGTCTCGTATTGAACCAATACATCCGGGTGCGTATCTGAAGGAAATTCTAGATGAGCTAGAGGTGTCGCAGTATCGACTGGCCCAGGAACTTGGCGTGCCTGCTATGCGTATTAGCCATGTGGTGCGTGGGCAGCGGCCTATGACGGCAGAGTTGGCGTTACGCCTTGGCCGGTATCTCAACCAGAGTCCGCAGTACTGGCTTCACTTGCAGAGCCGCTACGATCTCGATATGGCTGAGGATCAGATTGGGAATCGCGTCATGAAGGAGGTGCGAAAGTCTAGGGCAGTTGCATAGGGGGGTGGCGCCGCTTTGCGGGACTGCGCGCCCATTTTTACGTCTCACACCTTTCACGTCTCATTTCTGCGAATACCACCGATAGCCTTTGTTTTCGGTGAACTGGGCCTTCGGGGCGCCGCCGGGTTTTTCTCCAGCAGTACCTTGAGGTCTTGCAGGCCGAACCAGGCGGGGACAGTCTCTCGCGGTACGGCTCGTTGAACTAACTATCAATAAACTTATATAATGTCCACGATGAAACCCTTGGTGTTTGTCGGATCGAGCCGTGACGACCTCAGAGAATTTCCGGCAGAAGCCAGACGAGCAGCGGGGTTCGAATTAGGGTTCGTTCAACGCGGGTTGGAGCCTTTGGACTGGAAGTCGCTGAAAGAAGTGGGCGCTGGTGTCCGAGAGATTCGGATCCATGTCTTGGGTGAATGGCGCGTGCTCTACGTCGCAAAGTTTGCCAAGGCGGTGTATGTGCTTCATGTGTTCCAGAAGAAAACGCAGAAAACCAGGAGGGACGACATTGCACTGGCACGTGAGCGGTATTGCATGATCGGAGAACGGATATGAAAAAGAAAATGACCAAATCGAGCGGCAATGTCTTTCTGGATCTTGGGTTTGATCCAGCTGAAGCGGCAGTGCTTCAAATGCGATCGAACCTCATGAGCGATCTTCGTCTCTATATTGAGAAACATAAGCTGACTCAAGCAGAAGCTGCCAAGCGACTTGGAATTTCACAGTCGCGGGTGTCCGACCTCGTACGTGGGAAATGGGACAAATTCAGTCTCGAAATGCTTATTACTCTTGAAGCACGCCTTGGACGGACAATTCGAGTCGAATTTGCAGCTTGAGGAAGCTGCTTACTGCAGAGAATTGCAAAGTAGTGAGAGAGGATTTCTCTCCAGCGTTTTTTCCTCTTCCCTCTTCAACTAGGGGAAGCTTGGTTGGTTCTCCACTGCGCGTATTGACCGAGCACCGCCCTCGATAGAAGAATTCGATAATTCCTGCATGGGCGGTCAGCGGGCACAGAGAGCTAACCTGGTAGCTCTCAAACCCCTTATTTCTGCGAATACCACCGATAGCCGTTGTTCTCGGTAAACTGGGCTTTTGGGGCGCCGCCGGGTTTATTCGCATCGGAGCTGATCAAAGTTGCTCAAGGTGGAGGAGTCTTGTACACTCTAGGAATTCCGCGCGAGGACATGCCGTAATGCAAAGACATTACGATCAGCACGATGATGCCAAGATTGCAGCCAACTTACGCCGCGCCATCGAGTTGACAGAACTCGGCTTAGCGCTTCGCTGCTCGGTAGTCCAGCAGCAGAACCCTCAAGGCGATGCCATGGTACAAGTGATGCGCGAGATCCGCCGCGCCAAAGAGCAGGCATGGCAGCAGAATCATTCTTAGCTCAGTCTCTCTCCACGCTCATCACGGACTTCAATCGACGCGGTATTGAGTATGCGCTGGCCGGAGGCTGGGCGTACAGCGCATTGGTTGAACCCCGTGCGACGACGGACATCGATATCCTGCTTCTGATGGAGCAACCCTCTCGTGATCAACTCCAGTCGTTGCTCTCCTCTCTTTTCGATTCGACCATCGTGCATCCAGCCGCAATGGTCTTTCGCGGGATTTCGATTTGGCGATGTGTAGGTATTCTGAAGAATCAGGAAGTGGTGATCGATGTGCTTTTGGCTGATTCTGAATACCTTCGGACAGTGCTGGCACGTCGACGACAGGTTTCCCTGGGCGAAGTATCAGTGCCGATTGTGACGGTAGAGGATTTGATCGTCCTGAAGACTCTAGCAGGGCGGCTGCAAGATCAAGCGGATCTTGAGAAAATCAAGCTTCGTCAGGACGACCTTGATGTCGATTGGAGGTATGTCGACGAATGGAAGGTCAAGTTGGGCCTTGTCATGTAACTGCCTACTTCTGTGAATACCACCGATAGCCTTTGTTCTCGGTGAACTGGGCCTTCGGGGTGCCCCCGGGTTTTTCCAGTAACAACACTTTGAAGTCTTGGAGGCCGAACCAGGCTGGGTCGGCGAGGTCGTGATAGTGGAGGCCCTGCAGCTTTGGCAGCATGTCACCCAGGGCCTGTTGCAATTCCTTCTCGCTGTAGGTCCGTACGGCGAAGGGACGGTTGAGCGACTGACAAAATCGCTGGATGGTGTAGGTGGCACCGGTGCAGAGCACTTTTGTGTCTGGCTTGAGGCCGAGAAACTGTGGGAGTGACAGATAGCGTTCTTGAAACCCCAGCCAGCGGACAGCTTGGCGGAGGTGACTATATTGCACTTCGTACTCGGTATGCCCCGGGAGCTTCACGGGGGCAGGCCAGCCCTGTTCAATGCCGAATTCGGTGAGAAAGGCTCGCCCACCTGGTTTGAGCACCCGCCACAATTCAGCGACAAAGCGAATCGGTCCTACATTGAAGATCACCGAGTCCGGTGGATTGGCTTCGATGGGCAGGCGAAGCCGTCGGATCCAATCGAGTGCTTCTTGATGTTGTGTCGTCACTCCCACCCCCGACACGAGTTCCTGCTTGGTCAGTTGGACTGGTGTCATGTCGGCCATGTTCTCGTTATCGATGACGAGATCGACAGAACGATCAGCCAGCGGCAGCTGTTCTGCATTGGCTCTGGTGCCGGTGACGTTCCATCCGCCCGCTTTGGCTCGTGCGACCTGGAGATTGAGAAATGGCTGTGTGATATCGAGTGAGAGGTAGGTGACCCCCTGTTTCTCAAACGGCAAGAGATCCTTTCCCAGTTCTTGCGCGAGGTACCCGAGGCCGCCACCGATCTCCAGCAGGACTTTCGGTTTAGGAACGAACCAACCGAGACGCCTGAGTTGTCGCATCAGCAGTCGACCATAAGTCAGACCGTCCAAGGCCTCGCTTGGTTCCCGGAAGAGATGAGAGACGGTGGTTTCAATCAAATCAAAATGGCCGTCGTCTCTCGAGCTTTCGGTCAGCTCGTGGTGATGGAACTCTTCCAGGTGGTGCTCGCCTTCAAAGCCGTCTTGCCCTGACCAGCCTTCTCGGACCTGTTGGAGCAGCACATCCCACTTGGCCTTGTGCCGGTGGTCTCCGGGTGGTTCAGTCCCGTAATAGCAGAGGGAGTAGTTGGGGGTTGCCCACCGTTCTAAGTGCCAGGATCCGGGTTGCCCATCGGGCCCACAGATCCTGGTGCCATATTGCTCAAGAAGCGTTCCCACGGCGGTATGGCCGTTCATGGCCTTGAGTAGGTCCAACCCAGTGCGGTTCAACCGGATCAACGGGAGGTCGTCATCGAGTGGAGCCAACCACCATTCATCTGGCTGATGTTGGTAGGCAACAAGGTCCGGAATATGCCAGGCCAAGAGGGTCAGTGTGTCTCCGGTCAAGGATAGAGGATTACGGATGGCGGCCACAGCCTTCATAATCATGAGCTTTCTGTGTCTGATACTCGGACAATCAGTAAGCTACAGGAGCGGTCGGCACCTCTGCAAGCGGACAATGGGTGTTGTCCTACAGGTGAGCGGGGGTTGATGAATCATCGGTCACAATCAACTGCCCTCGCATGATGGGATGGATCCCGCAATGATAGGCATAGCGACCGGGGGGCAGGCCCGGGATCGTGAACTGTCCTCCAGGTGGAACCGTTCCTGAGTTAAAGAGACAGGGGCCCTCGTCCTGTAGACAGCCGTTGTGCGTGACGGTGTGATGTGTCGGTGTCGGATTCTCCCAGCGGATGGGTGTGCCGCTCACCACGGTCGCGGCAGCCGGGACGTAATAGGGTGAGCCATTTTCCATGAGAATTTCTGTGGCTGGAGAGAAATCGAGGGCCGGCCCTCCCACAGTAGCCCCAATCCCCAGGGCGATGGTCAGGATGTGCAGTCGGTTCACGGGGAAATGCTCCTCAGTGTGTTGCCTCAGTGGTTCATAAGAGCCATAACGATGGCCAAGGATTCAGCCGTGCTCCCTCTGGGCCCTCATCATAGCATGCCGCCACCGAGGGTTTGATGGGTCTCTGGATGATGCCTGCCAGCGGTTATCTTTTCTCGTCGTCGGCAGTGCGCGCATTTCTATTGAACCCAAAGTAATAAGAGCCGCAGAGGGTCGTAGAAATCCTGAGCGAGGTGGTTGCAAGAGCCCGTTCGTTCATGCTAGATGGAGGCCGTTGCGCCGCGCTGAAACGAAGAGGAGGGATCGGAATGGCGAACA
>JAHBWO010000106.1 GCA_019636945.1 Nitrospira sp.
GTGGGAAAATCAACTGTGGTCAATATGCCAGTGGCCATCAAGCGGGCATCCCTGGCCGATCCGCAAATTGCCGATGCGATGGTGCTGAGCCCGAAGCAGATTTATGTGACCGGCAAGGGCTATGGCACGACCAATCTGACCCTCTGGGGCCAGGATGATCAGGTGTTGGCCATCCTCGATCTTGATGTCGGTGTGGATCTGGTCCGGTTGAAGCAACAGCTTGCCGAGCTGTTGCCGGATGAGACGAATATTCGACTGAGGGGAACCCACGACCATGTGACCATATTTGGGACGGTGTCCAGTGAGTCGCGTCTGAGTCAGATCTTGGCGGTGGCTGAAGCCTATGCACCGAAAAGAGTGCTGAACTTTCTCAAGATCTATCCTGAACCACCAGGATCTAAGGGGCATCCAGACGTGCAAACGGTGACGATTGAAGTGATCAGAGGGACGTCAGTGAATGCGGTGAAGTTCTAACCATGGGAACGTCGGGAAAAAGGCTGGAGGAATAAAGCGATGAAACTACGTCATGCGATTACGATCATGGGCTGTACCCTCACGATCTTAGTGGGAGCACAAGCGTTCGGACAGGATCCAGCGATGGGTACCGCAGAACAACGAGAGATTCAGAAGCTCGAGCTGACTGTAGGCAAGTCGAAGGTGTTGGACTTGCCTGTAGCAATCAAGCGGGCCTCATTGGCCAATCCCGATGTTGCGGACACGGTCGTACTTTCGCCTACACAGATGTATGTGACCGGCAAAACGACAGGCGTGACAAATGTGACGCTCTGGAATGAGAGCGGCAAGATGATGGGTATGTATGACGTGGTGGTGACTCCGGATGTGACTCGCCTCAAGGAGAATCTCCATAAGACCATGCCAGAGGAGAGCGGCATCATGGTCACGTCCGACCATGATCACCTTACGCTTTCCGGAACCGCATCGAATGCCGGCAATATGAATCGTGCCTTGAGTATGGCTGAGGCCTATGCACCCAAGAAGATCGTAAATGCTATGCAGGTGGGTGGCGTGCAACAAGTCATGTTAGAAGTCCGCGTGGCGGAAATGAACCGGGATTTGATCAAACGACTGGGCATCAACTTTACGGGAATCGGCAATGATTATTTTGGTGTGTCCTTGTTGGCGAATTTGACGAGACTTGCCAGCCTCAGTCATCCAATTGGGCAGACGGCGACCATCGCGACAGAGGCAACGCAAGTGATTCAAGGTGCGTTTGGATTTAATGCCGGGAGTACCTCTTGGACGGGATTTGTCGATGCACTGAAGGAAGAAAATGCGCTGAAAGTATTGGCGAAGCCGACGTTGATGGCGTTGAACGGCCAGGAAGCTGCGTTTCTTGCTGGGGGAGAATTCCCGATTCCGGTCCCGCAGGCCTTTGGTTTGATCACAGTCCAGTTTAAGAAGTTTGGCGTGGGATTGGTCTTTACCCCCAATATCTTGAACAGCAAGCACATCAGCTTGAATGTCGCGCCGGAAGTGTCGGAGCTGGATTTTACCAATGCGTTACGATTGCAAGGATTTGTGGTGCCGGCCATTTCGACGAGGCGTGCAGCCACGACGATTGAGTTAGCCGATGGTCAGAGTTTTGCGATCGGTGGATTGCTCCGTGATAACGTCAGGGAATCAGTCAAAAAGGTTCCATTCCTCGGTGAAGTGCCGATTCTAGGAGCCTTGTTCCGGAGCAGTTCATTCCAAAAGAGCGAAACAGAATTAGTGATCATTGTAACTCCACACCTGGTCAAGCCGCTCGATATGAACGCACAGTCCCTGCCGACGGACTACTTTGTTGAACCAAATGACTTTGAGTACTACTTGATGGGATTTGGGGAGAAAAGCGGCCATGGTGGCAAGCTAGGGCAGCGATCGCCTGCGGCGGAAGTATTGTCCAATCGCATCGGCATGGGTAGTGCGATGGAGGGCCGAGTCGGGCATCTGATGCCCTAACGGTTTGATACATCTAGTTTCTTTGAACTAAAGAAGGAGAAAATCATGACACGACTTGTAAAAATTATGGTGGTTGCCACCAGTTTGATGGTTGGGGGCTGCGCGCCGACAACGATCAGTCCCAACTGGGGAACGGCCTATCAACAGATGAGGGCCAGTCAAGTCTTGAATCCGACCGCCGGCGAGCAACTCGATCCAGTGGAAGGTCAGGATGGGAAAGCCAATACCACGGCGATGGGAACCTACCGGAAGGCCTTTGAAAAGCCCGATGCTGAATTCCAGCGCTCGATTGTTTCGACCGGTGTACAGACGAAATAACCGAAGGTGATGTCGGCATGATCACAGGTATTCGGAAACTGAATGAACGGGGTATAGTGGCAGCAGAATTTGCGCTGCTGCTGCCAGTGTTTCTTTTAATCCTCTTCAGCATCATCGAATTCGGCATGATGATGTATGGTCGTGAAATCGTAACAAATGCGGCGCGCGAAGGTGCGCGGGCCGGTATCGTGCAAGGTCCAAATAAACCCGATGCCGGAGCGATTACTACGATTGCGAATAACTACCTCACAGGAACCGGCATCAATCCGGCCCATGTGACATTTACTCCTATCAACGCTGGACCAGGGTTCAGCAGCCCAACTATGCTCACTATGACTGCGCAATACGACTACCACTTTCTGATTCCCTTTATTCCAGCAGCCGTCCCAGGAATTCCGAACCCGCTCATCATTACAACCCAGGTGGTGATGCGTCATGAGTAATATCAAAACAAGACGACTCGTCGATGTGCTTAACAATGACCATGGGGCGATGGCTGTGATGACTGCCATTTTTCTCGTGGTGCTGTTGACCATGGCGGCTGCGGCGATCGATGTTGGCCACGCCTTGGTGGCGAGAAATGAGTTGCAGAATGCGGCGGATGCCGCTGCACTGGCCGGCGCGAGGACGTTGGGAATCGCCTATGAAGGGATGACTCCTGCTGAGATGGCAACCTACACCCTCACTGGTGGGGACCAGGCAGCAGTCGTGGCTGCGGCACAGGCCACGAGTGTGCTGAATAAGGCTGCCGCTGTAGATGTGTCGGTGAATGCCGCCGACGTTTCGATCGGCCTGTGGGATTCGGCGACTCATACGTTTACTGCGACGACTGCTCAGCCCCGGGCTGTGAATGTCGTGACCCATCGAGATGGCAGCGCGAATGGTCCGATCAGTACCTTCTTGGCAGGTATTATTGGCATGTCAACTGTGAATGTGAGTGCGGTAGCCACCGCGGAACTTACCGCCATCGGCTCCACTCCTCCTGGCGCGCTGGATTTTCCGATTATGATCTCAGAATTGTTCTTTAGTCAGTTCGGATGCGGAGATTCGATCATGCTGTATCCCAGCAATGGGACGCCACAATCTTGTACAGGGTTCACGACGTTTGATGTGTCCCCATCCAATGACAATGCGATGAGAAACATCATCAACGGCATGATCAATGGAACGTATCAGGCACCGCCCACTACGGCGGGCGTGACGCAACTCCAAGCTACAAACGGAACCTTAAGCAGGCAGACATGGACTGCGATGGTTAATCTCTTCAATCTTCGGAGTGCCGGAACGGGGTATTGGGATGCGCTGGTGCCGGTGTACGAGGGGAACGATTGCAGTCCGAGCGGCGCGATGACGATCAAGGGGTATGCCAATATGCGCATCACTGGCATTAATGGCCAGCCTGGGGCGACGATTACAGGAAATGTCTCTTGTCCCCTCTTTCAAGCGGGTGGAGTGGGCGGCGGGCCTGCGTTTGGGGTGTTCACCACTGTGCCTGGTCTTGTTCGGTAAATTGCGTAACTGAGGAGAACTGCTTGTATGGCTCGATTGATTGCGGTGTCGATCGATTGTCGAAATAACGAAATCCGCCAGACGTTTGTAGAGATGATCTCGCGCAGACAGCACTACTTGATTGCTAAGGGCCAGGGGACCGGTGCGGTCGATATGCTGTTGCTCGAGCTGGATGAATATCGCCCGCAACACACATTCGACCGAGTCCGCCAATTACTGGGCACGGCGCCGGATCTGGAAATATTTTTGACGGCCTCGCGCATGGACCCTCAGCTGCTGCTGGAAGCGTTCCGGGTCGGTGTCAAAGAGTTCCTGCCACAGCCACTGACGAGACAGGATGTCGAACCGGCTCTGGAGCGCTTTGAAACGCGATTTGCAGGAAAGGTGTCTGGTTTAGAGCTGCGGGCCGGAAAAGTGATCGCCGTTATCGGCGTGAGGGGCGGCGTCGGAGCCAGTACCGTTGCCACGAATCTGGCCGTTTCCGTGCAACAGGCCAGGCGTCATGAGCCCGTCGCATTAGTTGATCTGGATATCCATGGAGGGGATCTCGGGTTGTTTCTGGATGTGCCTGTCTCCCAAGGACTGACACACCTCACGAAAGATATTTCACGATTGGATGAAACAATCCTTCGCAGTACGTTGGTACAGCATCCATCCGGGCTGCAATTCCTTGCGTCAGGCTGTGATGCCTACGATGACTTCATGTTCGAGCCGGGAAGTATGATGCGCGTGACGTCTCTTCTGCGATCAATCCACAGACATGTGTTCATCGATTGCGGTCACGTGCTCAACCCTTCCGTCAAAGAAGTGCTTGACGGTGCCGATCAGGTCATCCTGGTGACGACGCTTTCCCTGCCGGTGATACGGCGAACGAAGCGATTGTTAGAGATTCTGTCAGCGGCGCACTACCCCACTACCAAGATCGCGTTGGTTGTCAACCGCTATGAAAAAGACCAGAAGGACCTTGTTGCTGAAATCGAGGGGCTGTTGGGCATGCATATGGCAGGACTGATTCCCAACGACTATGAATCGGCCAGCGAGGCGATCAACCACGGAAAGCCGCTGACCGTCATGGCCTCAAAAACGTCCATCGCGCAGTGGTATCAGGGAGGAGTCGGCCAACTGATCGGTGAACAGGCCAAAGACGCCTCTGCCTCGTCGAAGGAAGAGGGGAAAGGCCTGTCGTTCCTGGGGCGGTGCTTTTCGAGCATCGGAGTGGAAGCAAGGCGCAAATCATCCGTCGTAGGAAGGTAGCGAGTGGTGGCAGAGAGAGGGAAACAGTAACCGAGAGCGGGAGGTATCATGCTGGCGACGAAACCAATGAGTGGAACTGAACTAGGCACTCATTATCAGGACTTGAAGGACCGACTGCATCAGCGCGTGATCGATCTGGTTGATATGACTGCTATCGGCAAGATGTCGCAGGAGGCCGTGACCGATCAGTTGAGCAAGCTGATCGAGCAACTCCTCCAACAGGAGTCGGCCTCGCTGAATCAGCGGGAACGGGTGCAGATCACGCAGGATGTGCTCCACGAAGTGCAGGGCTTGGGACCGTTGGAGCCACTGTTGGCGGATGCGACCATTAACGACATTCTGGTCAATGGACCGAAGCAGGTCTTTGTCGAGCGATTCGGACGTCTCGAACTCACGCCGGTTCGGTTTAAAGATGACGCGCATTTGAAGAAGATTATCGAAAAAATCGTTTCTCGTATCGGTCGTCGGATTGATGAGTCCGTGCCGATGGTCGATGCCCGGTTGGCCGATGGATCTCGTGTGAACGCGATCATCCCCCCACTTGCGATTGATGGCCCATCGCTTTCGATCAGGAAGTTCAGCAAGGACCCGCTGCAGTTGCACCACTTGACCGAGAAGCGGTCGCTCATTCCGGAGATTGGAGAACTCTTCAAAGCAATTGTTCAATCACGCCTAAACGTTTTGATTTCTGGCGGAACGGGTACCGGCAAGACGACGATGCTGAACATCCTGTCCGGATTCATCCCCAATAATGAGCGGATCGTGACGATCGAAGATGCTGCTGAATTGCAACTTCGTCAGGAGCACGTCGTCCGTTTAGAAACCCGTCCTGCGAACATTGAAGGGAAGGGTGAGATTGCGCAACGAGAACTTGTGAAAAACGCCCTTCGTATGCGACCGGACCGCATCATCGTCGGTGAGGTCCGCGGTGCCGAGAGTTTAGACATGTTGCAAGCCATGAATACCGGTCATGACGGCTCGTTAACGACGGTTCATGCCAACTCCTGTCGCGATGCTCTAACCCGTATCGAAACGTTGGTGTCCATGGCCGGGTTCAACCTGGCTCCCAAGGCGATGCGACATTATATTTCATCAGCATTGGACGTCATCATTCAGATTGCCCGTTTATCGGATGGAACGAGAAAAGTCATCAGTGTGCAGGAAGTAGTCGGTATGGAGGGTGATCTGATCACGCTCCAGGAATTGTTCGTCTTTCAGCAAACCGGTCTTGATGAGAACCGAAAGGTAAAGGGGAGGTTTAAGGCAACGGGTGTGCGACCGAAGTTCGCGGAACGCTTGAGCGCCAAGGGCATTGCTCTTCCCGTAAACCTGTTTGACCCAACGAAGGTGTACGAATGTTAACAGCACTGATCGGCCTCGGTATCTTCGGCACCATCTTACTATTCATGTATGCCTGCACCACGGCCTATCGAGTGATAGCTCCGCGTGGGACAGACCGGGCGGTTGAGCGGATTCAGAACTGGTCCTCACCGATTCAATCCGCGCAATTGGACATTGTGCGAAAAGAATCCTTGAGCGAGATCCCCTGGTTGAACGACCTGCTCAAGCAAGCAACGAAATTGCAGTTCTTAAGAACGCTCTATCAACAGGCAGATTGTCGAGTTCCATTGGGGGTATTCGTACTGGGAGCTGTGGTGCTTGCGCTGAGCGGATTCTTGCTGGCCTTGTCGATGAGACAGACATTCCTCTTTGCAGTACTACTGGGATCTCTGCTGGGAGCTATTCCCTATGCCTATCTTCTTTGGTGTAAGAATCAGCGTCTAGCAATATTCGAACGGCAACTTCCGGATGCCTTGGAACTTGTCTCGAGGGCGTTACGTGCCGGTCATGCCTTTTCTGTCGGTCTCAAAATGGTGGGAGAAGAGGCGGCTGACCCGATCGGCAAAGAGTTCAGACAAGTCTTCGATGAGGTCTCAATGGGTGTGTCGCTACCACAAGCACTCGACAACCTGACCCATCGGGTAGACAGCGTTGATCTGCGGTTCTTTAATACCTCGGTCCTGGTCCAACGTGAAACCGGCGGCAATCTGGCGGAGATTATCGATTCCCTGGCTGGACTGATCCGCCAGCGTTTTGAGTTGCAGCTACGAGTCAAGGCGCTTTCAGCTGAAGGGCGGATGTCTGCCGTTGTGCTCCTTGGACTTCCCTTTGTCGTAGGGCTCCTGCTTTTCAAAACGACTCCTGACTATATCGGGTTGCTATTTACAGATCCCATCGGTCAGAACCTCACGACCATCGGAGGCATCATGATGGTTATCGGGACGATAGTGATGAAACGGATGGTAACCATCAAGGTCTAAGGAGCGACACATGGAACTTCCTGTTGTTGTAGCACTGGTGACATTTCTGACGGTGATGCTATCGGGAACAGCGTTGTATCTGTACCTGGAACGGAAAGAGGTCGTCGGGACCTGGCGTCGCCGTGCAGAGGGGCACGGCGAAGGGCTTAAAGAGGAGCAACCCTCCGGAAATATCTTTGACGTTGCTCAAGTCCAACTGCAGGCTGTGCTTGAGTGGTTTGCACAATGGAATCAGCCTTCTGATGCGGAAGAAACCAAAGCCACGCGTCGCCTATTGGTCACCGCCGGTTATCGAAGCAGAAAAGCTCAGGTCTTCTTTATCGGTTCGAAACTGTTGTTGGCCTTTGTGCTGGTCATCTTGTTCGCGATGATTCCTGTGAAACTCCTCGGCTTTCCCGGCACCTCCACGCTGCTCTTTTATTATGTCTGCCTGGCAGCCTGTGGATATTATGCCCCCTCAGTTTGGTTACAACACAGAATCACGGTTCGACAAGATGCGCTGCAACGGGCCATCCCCGATGCGTTGGATCTCATGGTGGTCTGTGTCGAAGCAGGATTGGGGTTGGATCAAGCGATCGGGCGTGTAGGGCAGGAGGTTAGTCAGGCGCATCCCGCTCTTGGAGATGAGTTGAACATCCTGTCGCAGGAACTACGAACCGGGGTGCAGCGGCAAGCTGCGCTGCGGAATCTTGCACATCGTACTGACCTTGAAGAAGTCAGAAATTTAGTGGCCCTTCTGGTGCAAACAGATCGGTTCGGGACCAGCATCGGCCAAGCGCTCCGCGTCCACGCTGATTCAATGAGAACGAAACGCCGTCTCAGAGCAGAAGAGATGGCGGCTAAGTTGCCCGTGAAGCTCTTATTCCCCCTCATTTGCTTCATTTTCCCATGCATGTTTATCGTGACGATCGGCCCCGCCTGTATTAGGATGGTGCGAGAGTTGTTTCCTGCACTAACTGGTCATTAGTTCTTTCCGTCCTTCAGAGGAAGGGGAGAGTGTGGGTTCTTTGTCACTGCGAACGCTCAGCAGCGCAGCCCTATTACGTCGCGCACTGCCTAGTGGAGGATTCTCTGGTAGGCATGGCGGGCAGTTCCAGGTAGATTCGACGGCGTGGGGCATCCTTGCCCTTAAAGCATGTGACGGATCCGCTGAGCTGCTCGATCAATCGCGGCACTTGTTGATGCGTGAGCAACTTCCAGACGGCCGGCTCTGTGTGAACAAAAGCCATCCCGCTTCCTATTGGCCAACCCCTATGGCGATTCTGGCCTGGCAAGATTCGCAGTCCTGCCGCGAAGCGCAACAACGATCCGTTCGCTTTCTGTTGGATACGACCGGCTTTCACTTTTCTCGCGACTCTGATGCACCAGCGGCGCACGATAGTCTGCTCAAAGGCTGGCCCTGGGTTGATGAGACTCATTCATGGGTCGAACCGACAGCGATGTCAGTGATAGCGCTGCGAGCGACAGGGTATGGCCGGCACGATCGTGTCCAAGAAGCCGTTCGCATGTTGCTCGATCGTCAATTACCCCACGGTGGGTGGAACTACGGAAACACCCTCGTCTTTGGGAAAGAGCTTCACTCTATGCCGGAAAGTACCGGCGCAGCCTTGACCAGTTTGGCTGGTCTGGTCGAACGAGAGTCTGTTCGAGCCAGTCTTGCCTATCTGCAGCATAAAGTGAGCAGCTTGCGGACACCGATTTCGCTAGGATGGAGTTTGCTCGGACTGGCTGCTTGGAATGAATCGCCAGCCAACGTTGCGGCTCTGGTTGAGCGATGTCTGGCAAATCAGGAACGGTATGGGGAGTACGAGACATCGGCACTTTGCCTGCTCGTACTTGGTGCACTTGCGTCGGAAATGGGCGGCCAAGTCCCGCTGATATCAGCTTCTATGTATTAAGGACGTCCTGCAGCTCTCACTCAATAGTAGGAGCCTTGTGGAGACTCAAACAGATCAGGGAACGAATGGAGGCCTGACTCGCCGTGATGTCTTGCGGGCTGCGGCGGCGGGTCTTGTCATTGGAACGGGACTATTGGTGGTTCCGAAACGGTATTTTCGTTTACCTCAACAGGCTCAGACCTTTGTAGCGAAGGTGGACCACTATCAGCTCGATATCGCAGGCATTCTTTCTCTCGGAATGTTGGAACTGGGGGTTGGTAAAACGGAAATTCAAGGGAAGCGCATTCTGCTCAAGCCGAACCTGGTTGAGACAGCTTCAGAGGCACCGCATATCAATACACACCCGCTTGTCCTACGTGGAGCCATTGAGGCATTTCTTCGTTTAGGCGCGGCTGCTGTGATGGTGGCGGAGGGACCAGGCCACCGGCGAGACACGTTGGCTGTGTACGAAGAGTCCGGTCTTGCCGACGTCCTGACCGAAGACCGAATCAAGTTCCATGATCTCAACTACATCACTGGGTATGAATTACCGAATCTCGGTGCGAAGACCACCATGAAGACCCTGACCTTTCCCGCGCTGTTCCAAGAGGTCGATTGGATCGTATCGATGGCAAAAATGAAAACCCATCATTGGACCGGTGCGACGCTCTCGATGAAAAATCTCTTCGGTGTCATGCCAGGGAGATATTATGGCTGGCCGAAGAACGTGCTGCATAAAGCCGGTATCCAAAACTCAATTCTTGACATCAACGCGACATTGAAGCCTCACTTTGCGATTGTCGATGGGATCATTGGAATGGAGGGAGATGGGCCGATCATGGGGGATCCCAAACAGGTTGGTGTTCTGGTGATGGGCCGTAACCTTCCCGCCGTGGATGCGACTTGTTGCCGGATTATGGGGATTGACCCCTATAAAGTGTCCTATTTGGAGCAAGCCGACAATTGGCTGGGGCCCATCGGCGAGAAATCGATTGAACAGCGGGGAGAAACCATTGTGTCCGTGCAGACAGATTTTAAGTTGATCGATACGATACCGGCTCAACAGGGGATTCGGCTGACGTGATGAGGAGTACCATGCATAGACTCGTCGTACTTGCCTTCTTGCTGTGTCCGGTCGCTCTCTACGCCGCGGAGGCAGAAATGCCATCCCCGCACCAAGGACCCAGGCTCTACGATCATTATTTGGCATTGAAGCAGATGCAGGAAAGCCTGGCTGGTCGTTCGTTGGAAGAACAGGCTCGACTACAGCCGCAGATCAATCGTGCGGAGCAGAATGCCTGTGAACAGGTGCGGCGGGAACGAGAAGAGCGGGTGCCGAAAGAAGAGTATCGTCGGCAGGGCGGGGATCAATTCCTCGTGTTCGCCCAACAGCTCGAGCAGTATTGCCAGACATCGCGGTAGCCGCATTTCATTCATTCCTTATTTGTCACTGTGTCTGCCTCCGCTACCATCCTCTTATCCTCCCGGTCGCTGTAAGAAAATCGTCCTTCCCGTGACCAAGTCAATACAGAGCCACATTGACAGGCAGCGGAGGAGGTCCCATGATACGCCAGGATGCGGTTATGACGACACGGGTTTCCAATCAGGCCGGAACCGGCAATACATATATCGGTAAGGCTCTCATCGCCGTTGTGATGGCGCTTGCCATCGGCGCGTTCTTCTATTTGGATCTCGGACGATTCTTGTCGCTCACGGCAGTGAAAGAAAATCGGGACAGCTTGCTTGCCTTTGTGGATACCAACTTTGGGGCAGCAGTCGGCATCTTTATCCTGACCTATGTGTTAGTGGCCGGCCTGTCACTGCCGGGTGCCGTAATTCTGACGCTGGCCGGTGGATTCTTGTTCGGCGGAATCTTGGCGACCCTGTTCATCAATATCGGTGCGACGACCGGAGCGACCCTCGCCTTTCTTACCGCGCGGTACTTGTTGCGAGATACAGTCGAGCAGAAGTTCGGGAAGTGGCTGGGGCCCTTTCAAGAGGGGTTTGCGAAGAATGCCTTCAGTTATCTCTTGACGCTACGGTTGATTCCGCTCTTTCCCTTCTTTGTCGTCAATCTGGTCTCAGGTCTCACACGTGTCAATGTCGGAACGTACATGCTCGCGACGGCGATCGGCATCATTCCCGGGTCGTTTGTGTATTCGTACGCGGGGCGTCAACTAGGGACGATCAATTCATTGAAGGAAATCGCGTCTCCCAATGTCATCGGCGCCTTTGTCCTCTTAGGACTGTTGGCGCTGGTCCCGGTTGTGTATAAGCGGTTCTCTGGAAAGTCTGTATGATGATGAGCTTCTCGATTCAAGCAAGGATGCCATGCTATGAAGCCTCAGTCTTTACCCGGGATATCCGAAATGAGTGAGCACAGCCAGCCCTTGATTCTCCCAGACGACGAGTCCAATCGACAGCTCGTCAGCAATGTGCATCCGGCTGATTGGGTCAACCCCGAACCCACAGGTCGGTACAACATTGTGGTGGTTGGGGCAGGAACTGCCGGGCTGATCACTGCAGTCGTGGCGGCAAGTCTCGGTGCGAAAGTAGCATTGATCGAAAAACATCTGATGGGCGGCGATTGTCTGAATGTCGGCTGTGTGCCATCAAAAGCCATCATTCGCGCCGCCAGGGCCTGGGCGGATCTGAAAAGGGCGACGGAGTTTGGCCTCGATATTCCTCCCGGTGTGAAGTATGACTTCGGGACCGTGATGGCGCGCATGCGGAAGCTGCGGGCTCGCATCAGTCAGAACGATTCGGCTCGCCGCTACACAAATCTTGGGGTCGATGTGTACATCGGCAGCGGACGTTTCCTTGGTTTTGATACGATCCAAGTGGAGGGTTCAGCTGGCGACCGGGTGCTCACTTTTGCAAGAGCTGCGGTCTGTACGGGGGCCAGGGCGACGATTCCGACCACGCCTGGCTTGCAAGGAGTCGACTATTTGACGAATGAGAGTGTCTTTGCTCTCACGCAGCTCCCGCAGCGCCTGGGAGTCATTGGGGCCGGGCCGATCGGATGCGAGCTGGCGCAGGCCTTCGCACGGTTTGGAAGCCAGGTCTATGTGATCGAAACGGGGCACGGTATCATGCCCAACGAGGACCGAGATGCTGCGGAGATTGTCGAACAACAGATGCTTCGTGATGGAGTCACGCTCCTCTGCTGTGGGAAAGATCTGCAAGTAGAGAAGGTGGAAGGGGGGAAGCTGCTGATCGTTGAGTCGCATGCTCAACAGCATGCGGTCATTGTCGACGCGATTCTGCTCGGTGTCGGGCGGACCCCGAATGTGGAGCGGATCGGATTGGAGGCGGCTGGAGTCGAATACGATCGGAATGGAATCGTCGTGAATCGCCGGCTGCAGACGACCAATCCCAAGATTTTTGCAGCCGGTGATGTCTGCTCTCGCTATAAGTTTACCCATGCCGCTGATGCCATGGCGCAGGTCGTCATTCAGAACGCCCTGTTCCCGCATCCTCTGGGTGTCGGCTATGCCGATGTGGAGGCATTGAACATGCCCTGGTGTACCTTCACTGAGCCGGAAATTGCCCATGTCGGGATGTATGAAAAAGATGCCAAGGCGAAGGGATTCGAAGTTGAAACCTACACGTACAAACTCGACGAAGTGGATCGGGCGATCCTCGATGGAGAGGAAGACGGGTTTGCTCGCGTACACATTCGAAAAGGGACCGACCAAATCCTTGGTGCCACCATTGTGGGTGCTCATGCCGGCGATCTCATCAGTGAATTCTCCGTCGCCATGAAAGCGGGTGCGGGCGCCAAAACGATCGCTGGGACTATCCATCCCTATCCCACTCAGGCTGAAGTGACCAAGAAAGTGATCAATCTCTGGAGAAAAGCGCATTTCTCACAGGGCACCAAGAATATCCTGACCAAGCTATTTGCCTGGATGAGAAGGGGATAATGGATGGAGTCCGGAGGGAATGCGTGATGATGGCCCTCATGGGTGCATGTGTGACTCTATGGGTATTCATGACCCCGGCATGGCTTGGGGCGCAGAATACACCCGTGCTTGCGGTGGGGAAGTTTTCTGCAAATGAACCAGGAGCAAGTCTGCCCGACGGATGGAAACCGCTGACGTTCAAGAAGATCCCGAAGCTGACGACCTATGAACTCGTGAAAGACGGGACGCAAGTCGTGGTTAAAGCCGTGAGTGATTCCTCGGCATCTGGATTGACCAAAGAGGTCAGGATCGATCCGAAGGAATTTTCAATCGTCCGATGGCGGTGGAAGGTCGAGAATCTGCTTCAGAAGAGCAATGCCACAAGAAAAGACGGTGATGATTATCCGGCCAGACTCTACATCACGTTTGAATATGACCCTGAGAAGGTGAGTTTTGGCAAGAAGCTCAAGTACAAGGCTGGCCAGGCGCTGTTTGGAGATATTCCGATCGGAGCCATCAGCTATGTGTGGGAAACAAAGGCTCCGGTTGGGGAGATTATCGATAATGCCTACACGGATTTCGTCAAGATGATTGTCGTGGAAAGTGGCCCGGGCCAGGTCGGACGCTGGGTCGATGAATCACGCAATATCTACGAAGATTACAAGAAGGCCTTCGGAGAAGAGCCGCCCATGATCAACGGCATCGCCATCATGACTGATACCGATAATACCAAAGAACGAGCGGTGGCTTATTACGGTGATATCGAGTTCATGAAGACCTCCGATGATCAGATGAAGCGCTCAGCCAGATAATCAGCGCCATCCAGGCATCCCAGCTTATTGAATGGAGTTGGCGAAGCCGTCTCTGGTGATTTCAGCACGCACGCGGTCGCCGACTTTTTTCTGGCCTCGGAGGTGTTTGGTTTCCCGACTGACGTAGAGGTGAACCTGATTTCCTTCGTAGTCTTCAACGGTGTAGGTATCGCCCTTGATCCGTGTGACCGTACCGCCGATGGTCTTCCATGCTGGACCGGGCCGAGGAGTCGACTGACTGGGGCGTGAGAAGGTATAGGCATTCGTCACGGAGTCATCTGGTTCTGAGGCAGTCGATCCAGACGATGGAGTCACCGCGTGCTTTTTGTCTTGCGGGCCTGCAACGGTGACGGATGGGGACATCATCGAAAGGATGATCAGACTCCATAGGAGAGCAGAACGGATTCTTTTGTGAACTGTGTGCATCAGATGCCTCCTCGTCGACAGCGTGTATGGATGAGGTCATTGTGCAACAACGGAAATACATGTCGAGAGAAAATTGAAATCGCTGTATCGGATCACTTCCTCATGTTGATACGGATTGAACGATCACAATCGAGTTTGGTGGAGCGAAGCGCGGGGCCGGTGTCGAAGCAACCGAGGCGACCAAGTCTTGCGCGATCGCTCTGGGGCGGGTTGCGGAATCTCGCCTTGCGTCGTCCGCTGTTGGCCGTGTTTCAGGTGAATCTGCGCTGTAATTCTTCTTGCGGGTATTGCAGCCTGCCGTTGAATGTCGGTCGCTACGAAATGTCGCGTGAGGAAATCCGAGAGGTCTTCGCCAAGCTTTATC
>JAHBWO010000107.1 GCA_019636945.1 Nitrospira sp.
GCCTGTCAGTGGCGCGTATGTCTTACCACAGGGCCAACCAGGCAAAGCAATACGAGCGTAAGTTTTACGGGTGAATCTGATTAGATACTGCATCAGATTGGATACGAACCGCTGTGATTTGATGTAGAGACCTAGAAGTAAACGGTATCGATCCTATCTTGGATAACAGCGGGATCGTCTCATTTGCCCCATACATCAAGCTATTTCCAGCTTTGGACGGGAGGATCTGCTGTACCGCAATATGCTGACGATTACATGCACATATGCCTCCATGCTTGGCATGGCGTTTGCTGATACGGTTGCGGTGAACAATGAAAGAGTGTGATGGCTACCAGGATGGAAGTGAAAAGAAGATGAATAAATCTCTGCGGTTTCCTCTACGAACCCATGGCATGCAATCCATTGTGCGAACGGATGACAGGCAGCAGGAGCGTATCATCTTAAAGCGATTGGCGCAGTTGTTTAAGGACGGTTATACAACTGATAACAGTCTGATTCGAAAAGTAGGGTGGATCCGATAACCTGATTCTGCGCCAAGTTGTATGCGGCCAATATGAGCCGCATGTTAGGCACTCAGTGCCTGGTGGGATGTTCAATGCTTCTTCGCCTACTCCGAGTGTGATTGGGGTGGGGTGGTCAGTAGGAGGAGCGCACCGTAAATCTTTGTTCAAGAGGAGTCCATGTCATTAAAGAGGCGTCCTCGCCCCCAGCCATCCATCAATGAATCGTGGAAGCACCTCACGAAGTTGGGCGACTACAGGCGCTTTGACCCAATGTCCGCCAAGCAGCCTCCTGATACCAGTCGAATTCCGTGGATTAAATCGAGTTCCACGACAGAATCGGAAACCTCGACGGATCGTGTGGACTGAACATCAGCCAACTTTGGCTGTTGCACTCCCCCAGGCGGTCTGTCTATCTCGGTGCCCGCGAAACCGAAGCTATAGATAGTTTCAGTGGATCTATTTTTCCAGCCTTGTCACTTAGCCTGCAGAATGCCCTGTAGGAATACTCAACATAAAGGAGGAGTTTGTGAGTGGAAAAGCTGTATTGACGATTGGGTTTGTATTGATGGTCACTGCCACCGGTGTCGTTCATCCTTTCGACAGCGTTGCGTCCAACACGAGTCGAATAGAGATTGTGGCGCGAATTGGGCATGGGGGATCGACCTATCAGTCGAAGTCCAACGAAGCCAGTGACTGCCATGTCGTAGGAGAAGAACGGATCGGCCATGGAGGCGCAACGTATCGACTCCAGTCTGGCCAAGCCGGTCAGTGTCTGAAAGCGCGAGAGGGAGTAAGGAAGGAAGATGTTACCCAGCGGATCGGCCATGGAGGTACGACATATTCTCCAAATCAGACAATGAGCAACTAATCCACAAGCGGTTGCTCATATCGAGTTGGGATGCTGGGAATTCCTCCGTCAAGCAGTGCCGTTCGTGCTGGAAGACTCGATTGTAGAAGATCCCGATGGGATCGTGAGCGACAGTTCGGTCAGCACAAGAATTGGATGCTCATTCCAGCGAGCGTGATCGCGAGTATGCAATCCTGTCTCACGTCGATCATCGCCATCCAGACCTTGCTGCGTCAGTCAGTGGCGAGGGAATCGTTTACCACAAGGGTCATCACAACCGAAAAGGAAATTCTTGAAATAGTCGCGCTGTCCAAAGGGATGGAGGAGCAATGCTCCACGTGTGAATCTAATTGGATACTGAATCGAATTAGATACAGGTCTGGTCGATCTGACATGGGGACCTGGAAGTGGTCGGCACTGATCTCACCACCACCACAAGGTGAGATCGCATCATTTGCTGTATGCAACAGGCGTTTCGGTCTTTGATTGGAATGATCAACCGGACAACCATCTACAGATGAGTCCACAGTGCGCCTGTTCTAAGCGTGGAATGAAATTTGCTGTGCTACGTAGAGACATTCTCTCTACGCCGGATGGAGGACATGGGGAGTAAAGATTATATCGGGGCTTCTTAGCTTCTCGGGTCGGGGCCTGACTGGATTGCCTGATCCAGTGACGTACCTCCTTGTGAGGTTCCGACTTGGCAGGCGAGTCCGGTGGTGATTCCCCCAGGATCATCACCGGGTGTCGCCCTGAATCCGCGGGAAAGAATAGGACGTGGTGGAATGAGAGATAGCAATGAGACCTGTCATCGGAAGGACAGAGCGCACTGGCCATCAAACGGAAGGAGAGAGCTGTGACGGTACAACACATGGTGAAGTATGCGCTGGTGATCTGCGGCGTGCTGCTAGCCGCCCAGGCCCAGGCGAATTTCCCCACCGTGCCGAAGGAAACCTATGAGGCGCTCAAGATCGATCGATCCGCCTCGCCCAAGGAGCTGTATGAAGCGCTCCTCAAGCGGTACCTTGACCCCGCGCAAGGTGTAGGCAAGGGGAAGTATGGAGACTATTGGCAACCGGTCTCCTTCAGTCGGTACTTTGACCCGCACACGTTCTATAAGCCGCCGCAAGCGGTGAAGGAAGTGGCCAGCCGCGAGCAGTGCGTGAAGTGCCACACCGATGAATCCCCGGGCTGGGTGGCGGCGTGGAAGAAGAGCACGCATGCGAACCTGGACAAGATCCGGAAGCTGACCCCGAAGGACGACACCTTCTATAAGAAGGCGAAGCTGGAGGCGGTCGAAGAGAACCTCCGCTCCCTCGGGAAGCTGGGCAAGGGCGAGAAGCTGAAGGAAGTGGGCTGTATCGATTGCCACGTGGACATCAACACCACGAAGAAGGCGGACCACCGCAAAGACATCAAGTTGGCCACGGCCGACACCTGCGGCGCCTGCCACTTGCAGGAATTTGCGGAGCGCGAATCCGAGCGGGATACGATCACGTGGCCGAAGGATCAGTGGCCGAAGGGCCGGCCGTCGCACGCGTTGGACTACAAGGCCAACGTGGAAGTGGAAGTCTATGCGGGCATGCCGCAGCGCGAGATCGCCGACGGCTGCACGGGCTGCCACGTCAACCAGAACAAGTGCGATACCTGTCATGCGCGGCATGACTTCAACGTGGCCGAATCCCGGAAGCCGGAAGTCTGCGCCCAGTGTCACAGCGGGGCGGACCACAACAACTGGGAAGCCTACAGCCTGTCGAAGCACGGGTTGAAGTATCAGCGGGATAAAGACAAGTGGAACTTCAATGTTCCGATCAAGGAAGCCATGGCCAAGGGGGCCGAGACCGCACCGACCTGCCAATACTGCCACATGGAGTATCAAGGCAAGATCGCGCACAACATTGTGCGGAAAGTGCGTTGGGCCAACTATCCCTTCGTGCCGGGCATTCGGGAGAACATCAAGACCGACTGGGCCGAGAAGCGCAATGATGCGTGGGTGAAGACCTGCACCAATTGCCACTCGGAGACCTATGCCCGGGCCTGGATGGAGTTCATGGACAACGGAACCTTCTCCGGCTTGGACAAGTACGATGAAGCCCACCATGTGGTGGAAGAGCAGTACAAGGCCGGGCTGTTGACCGGCCAAAAGACCAATCGCCCGGCGCCTCCGGCACCGGAGACCGATGGGTTTGAGAAGTTCTTCCAGATTTATTGGTCGAAGGGGAACAATCCGGCGGCCAATGAGTTGCGGTTGTTTGAAATGGCGGAAGACCACTTAGTGCAGTTGCACGTGAGCTTGGCCCACCAGTACTGGGGCTACACCTATACGGTGGGATGGGCCGCGATGAACCGGGCCTATGTGGAGATCATGGATGACGATACGCGCTTGAAAGAGAAGTTGGATCTGCAAGCGCGGGTGGCCAAGTTGGAAGGGCACATGAAGAGCGGACTGCTGGATCTCGACAGCGAGACCGGCAAGATCTCCCTGGGCGGCATCGGCGGCGGCATGATGCTGGCGGGGACGCTTGCGCTCGCCGGCTGGCGCCGGAATAAGAAGTAGGTGCCGTGTCGACGTCGTCCCTGAGTGAGCCGGTCTCACGCCCCTCAGGGGCCCCGAGGTTCCTCCCGTCACTAGGACTCTTCCTGGTGGCGGGAGGCCTTTTTATGAATGCGCCTGTTATACCGACTGGTTTTATACGATACGCACAGGTTGGCTGAAACATGTCGTGTGAAACGTGATGCGTTTTGATCCGGAACGAAAGACGTTTCCCGTACGACGGCTTATGTGGGGCATACTCTAGAATGCCGGAACAGATTCGTGTGCTCCTTGTTGATGACTCGGTGGTCGTACTTCATGGGTTGAAGACGATCCTCGATGAAGACAAGAACATCGTCATTGTCGGTACGGCAAGCACGCATGATGAGGCAATCGCTGCAGTCGGGCAGCACCGGCCCGATGTAGTACTGCTGGATGTGCAACTGGGCTCCGCAAACGGAATCGATTTGTGCGAGACCCTCAGGCACAGATTCCCCCAGACCAAGATCTGCTTCTTGACGGCCTATGAAGACAGGGCGCTCTTGCGTGCCGCAATTCGTGCCGGTGCACAGGGGTACTTGCTGAAGAGTTGTTCGGGTGTGGAGGTTGCGCGGTCCATTGCGATCGTTGCGGAGGGAAAGGCCGTCGTCGATCCGACATTGGTCACGCAGGTCATGACCTGGATTCGGGATGGCGCACAAGGCCCACGCCGGCAGAGCATCGAAGACTGTTCAAAGTCCGATTTTGAAGTGTTGTCCCGTATCGCCGCCGGCAAGAGCAATAAAGAAATCGCCCAAGACCTCCATGCCACGCCTTCCAGGATTGCCTCGCGCATTCAGGCCATTTACAAGCGGCTGAAGATCTCGAGGAGATCGGAAGCGACGAGTTGCTTCGTCCGGTGGAGAGAACGGTTGCCACGCTCGATGCCGAACGGAACCGCGCTCATCCCGAGCCCGATCACGCGACATCTTGACGACAACGGCTGATGCTGCGGTCGGCAACAGCGTGATTCCACGCCGGTGGAATTCGTCATAACTTCACCGTCAGCCAACCCATCACCCTCGTCCCGAGCAGGTCACCGAGCGGATGCTCACGATGCGTGTCGTTCAGAGCGTTGAAGACAGACAGGGCCAGCTCGGCTTCCCGTACATTGTCGCCTGTTTGTTGCCGCCAGAGCAGGTAGCCCACTCTGATGTTGACCAGATCATACGCGGGGACCTGTTCTTGTGGAAGCATGGTCCCTGGTGGAAGGAATGGGGCCAGGTTGGTGAAGGCATCGGCCAACGGATAGGACGCAGCTCCCACACGGTGGTAAAGAATTTCACCGGTAAAGGGACTCCATTTGACCCGAAGTCCAGCATTGATTTTGTGGTGTGGAAACCCTCGCCGGCTGACCCCACTGGAGGTTTGACCGATCTCTTGATAGGCATAATTGGCAAATCCTGAAAGCCAGGACGTCATCAAGACTTCTACGCTGGCTTCCCCTCCGTAGACATCGGCGATCCCGCCGTTCATGGGACGAACAGGGATCAAGGGGCTGCCGGTCGGGTTTTGAAACGCGATCAGATCAGAAATATGGTTATAGAACCCCGTGACTCTGGTGCGCAGTCGGTGGTCCCACCACCAGCCCTGGTACCCGACTTCGTAGGACATGATGTGCTCGGGTTTCACGTCGGTTGACCCCACAATTCTGGTATTGAAGGGCGGGAGCCCAGGCAACGTCAACTGGTTCAGGACATCAAGGCTCGCCTCAGTGGTTGTGGGCGGACGATAGGCCATCGAACCAGAAAAGCGAAGGACATGGTTGGCATGGAGATGGTAGATCACGGCGCCGCGAGGCGACAGATGGGGACCGAGGAAGCTGTCTAGATCGTACCGTAGGCCGGCGCTGACCTCCAGCGAAGGCAGCATCATCCAGTCTCCTTGCGCATAGAGTCCGACGCGATCCTCCGTCGTGCGATTGGTGAGAATATTTGAGCTGTGAAGAATGTGGCGGAAGTTGGTGCCGACGTTGATAGTCAACGACTCGTGCGGGTTGAACCGATAGCGTGTCTCGAAGTCGTACGTGTTCTGGTGATGTTCTTGGTCTGCCCGTCCAAATCGGTCAGTGATAGCGGATAGCGGGGCGAGCGCCCGGACCACTCCAAAATTGGCTTCTCCGAAGTGCCCGCTCCACCAGCCGCGAACCAGCAGATTGCGCTGTTCGTAACTGACCAGGGCATACCCCTGCGACAAGCTCCCGTCGGAGACGGACGCTTCCCTGACGAACCCGTTATAGGGGTTCGCTCGTCCGATCCCTCCTTCCGCCCGTATGGTCCCATCCCCAGGAAGGTGATACTCGACTCTTCCGCCGATTCGTTGGCTATTGAGTGCCGGTGCGTCTCGATCGGACCATCGCTGCGTTTGCTCATGGCCGCCGGATAACCGGTACCCCCAATTCCCCACGGTACCAGCTTGGACTACGCTGGTGAGCAGGGTTCCCACCTCACCACCCGCTACTTGGAACGTTGTTCCCTTCATCTCTTCCGGAGATTTGGTGACAATGTTGATGACGCCGTCAAAGGCATTGAACCCGTAGACGGCTGATGCCGGCCCCTTCAGGACCTCAATTCGTTTGATTTCAGCCAAGGTGACAGGCAGCAGCTTCCAGATCGTATTGCCGGCTTGATCAAGGTAGATGGATCGTCCGTCCACCAGGATGAGGAGCTTGTTTGCCAAGACCTGATTGTTGCCTCGCACGCTGACATTGAAATCCACGGCGTTGGTTTGCATGACTTCCATCCCCGGCACTCGCCGCAGCAATGTCGGGATATCCGTGGATCCGGAGCTCCGAATATCCTCATCGGTGATCACATAGACATCGGAAGGAGCTTGGGAGATTGGCTGTTCATAGCGGCTGGCGATGCTGACAGTTTCTTCCTTCAAGTAGAGCGCTTCATTGAGAAGCTGCCGTTCAGTCGTTGAAGAGGCCCGGGGGACCAGGGGTGAAGTTTCGGCCCAACTCTGCGGCGAGTCCTGACACCAGCACAACGCCATCACAGAGACCAAAGTTCTCCAGCGTCTTGGCACCAGACAACGGTTCAGTGTCACAGTTTCACCGTGAGCCATCCCATCACGCGTGTTCCGAGCAGATCTCCGAGTGGATGCTCACGATGCGTGTCGTTCAGGGCATTGAACACAGACAGGGCCAGCTCGGCTTCCCGTACATTGTCGCCTGTTTGCTGTCGCCAGAGCAGGTAGCCCAGCCGAAGATTCAGCAGGTTATAGGTCGGGACCTGTTCCTGTGGAAGCACGGTCCCTGGCGGAAAGAAGGGAGCCAGGTTTGTAAAGGCATCAGCCAATGGATAGGATGCATTCCCAACATGGTGATAGAGGATCTCGCCAGTGAAGGGAGTCCACTTTGCCCGCAATCCGACATTGATCTTATGGTGCGGGAAACCTCGTCGGCTGAACCCGCTCGAGCTTTGTCCGACCTCCTGGTACGCATAGTTGGCAAATCCCGAAAGCCAGGAGGTCATCAAGAGTTCTACACCCACTTCCCCTCCGTAGATATCCGCCACGCCGCCATTCACCGGACGAACCGGATTCAACGGGTTGCCGGTTGGGTTCCGAAAGGCGATGAGATCCGAAATATGGTTATAGAACCCGGTGACTCTGGTTCGCAGTCGATGGTCCAACCACCAGCCTTGGTAGCCGACTTCATAGGAAGCAATTTGTTCAGGTTTCACGTTGGTTGAGCCTGTGACAACGGTAATCTGAGGTGGAAATCCTGGAAAGGTGACAGGGTTAAGTATGCTGAGACCTACATCGGTCGTGGTGGGCGGGCGATGGGCAACCGAACCGGATAATCTAAGTGCGTGGTTGGGATTCAGATGATAGATGAGGGCGCCACGAGGGGATAGGGTAGGAGTGATGAAAGTATCAAGATCGTAACGCAATCCAGCACTCAACTCCAGTGAAGGAAGCAGCTGCCAATCCCCTTGCGCATAAAGTCCAAAGCGATCCTCAGTCGTTCGTGTACTGAAATTATTGGCTGAATGAATAATGCGACGATAGTTGACGCCGATGTTTACCTTTAGGGTCTCCCATGGTGTAAATCGGTAACGTGTTTCGAAGTCATAGGTGTTGGACGAAGAAGATATACCCGTTCTTCCAAGCCGATCAGTCAGGCCTAGAAGAGGACTTAATGGGGGTAATATGTGATGATCGGTTTCAGTAAACAAGCCGTTCCACCACCCACGAACCAGCAATCCGCTCTGTTCATAACTGAGCAGTGCGTGGGGTCTGGACAATGAAACATTCGCGGTGGAAATCTCAGTTGCAAACCCGTTATAGGGTTGTGCCCTTTCAGCCCCTATTTCAGTGCGTATTCTGCCATTATTTGAAAGGCGATACTCAGCCATTCCACTAATGCGTTGGTTGTTAAGAGCTGTTGCTCCACGGTCGGACCAGCGCTGATTTTGTTCGTGTCCACCAGATAAACGATAACTCCAGTCTCCGGAGGTTCCTGCATGGCCGATGTTCGTGAGCAGAGTTCCTAGCTCTCCACCTGCCACTTGCAACGTCGTGCCTCGCATTTCTTCGGCAGATTTTGTGATGATATTCAAGACGCCGTCGAAGGCATTGAAGCCGTACACAGCCGATGCTGGTCCCTTCTCCTCCGCCCCACGATTTCCTTGGACACTCAATTGGGGCATACTGCCCCTGAGTGAGGGAGGTGTTCATGGCGAAATCAAAGGCAGAGCGGGGCCGGTTTTCCTCGCGCAAGAAGATGGACGTGGTGCTGCGCGTGCTGCGTGGCGACGATCTCGATCTGGTCTCCCGTGAAGCGGGGATCACCGCTGCGACGGTGTCGGAGTGGCGGGACCAGTTCGTGGCCAGTGGCCAGGCTGGGTTGAAGAGCCGGGCCGCCGATGGTCGCGACGACGAACTGGTGCGGCTGAAGGCCTTGGTTGGGGATTTGACGATGCGGCTGGAACTGTCGCGGGAAGCGGTCCAGCGGTTACGAGGTGGCTCCCCTTTGGCCCCCGGGAGGTCGACGCGATGAGCCACGCCACGTCGGCTTCCACGAATCGCCCGTATGGTGTGGTGCGAGTCTGTCAGGAATGGGGCGTGCGTCGGTCGACGTTCTATCACCAGCAGGGCCGCGGGGCTCAGTCGCAGGGCGCGCGAGCCAAGCGAGGCCCAAAGACGGCCTACACCGACGAGGAGCTCACCGGGCACATTCGGCAGGTGCTGGCCGCCTCGCCATTTCTCGGGGAAGGGCACCGCAAAGTGTGGGCGCGCCTGCGGGCGCAAGGGATTCGTACGTCTAAACGGCGGGTACTGCGGCTCATGCGGCAGGCTGGCCTCTTGGCCCCCACCCGAGCGCCGCGCGTCGTGGGGCCACGGGTCCACGACGGGACGATCACGACGGAGCGCCCGAATCAGATGTGGGGCACCGATGCCACCAGTACTGTCACCGTGGAGAATGGCGCTGTGACCGTCTTTGTGGCCATCGATCATTGCACGCTCGAAGGTGTGGGGATTCATGCGGCGACTCGGGCCACCCGTTTTGAGGCACTGGAACCTATCCGCCAAGGGGTGCGCCAGCAGTTTGGCGCGTTCTCGGCTGGCTGTGCGCCAGGGGTGCAGGTGCGGCATGATCACGGGAGTCAGTATATGAGCGAAGCCTTCCAGACGGAACTCCGATTTCTCAAGATGACGTCGAGTCCGGCGTTCGTGCGCGCCCCAGAAGGCAACGGGGTGGCGGAGCGGTTCATTCGGACGCTCAAAGAGCAGCTGTTGTGGGTACGCACATTCCAGACCGTGGAGGACCTCCGGCTCGCCCTCCACAACTGGCTGCGCCTCTATAATGAGCAGTGGCTCGTCGAGCGGCATGGGTTTCGTTCCCCGGCTCAGGTGCGCCGAGACTTCCTGAGCCCATCGGCAGCCGCATGAGCGCACGGGGGACTCAGGCCATCAGGGAGATCACTGGGTGGACGAGAAAATAGAGCGCACAGCATTGGCTCAGGAACGATGATCGTCGAACGAGGCGACCCGCAGGTCGGGTCCAAGATGGCAATACTTGTGTCCAAGAAATCGGGAGCGGTACACTTCAGAACCTCGATTCGCTTGACCTCCGTCAAGGCGACGGGTAGTAGCTTCCAAAAGACAGTTCCTGATTGGTCAAGATAAATGGAGCGGCCATCGACCAGGACGAGGAGCTTATTGGCATGCAGCTGATTATTTCCGCGTACGCTGACATTGAAGTCTGCTGCATTCATTTGCATGACTTCCATGCCAGGAACTTGACGCAACAGAGTTGGAATATCAGTTGCGCCTGAGTTCCGAATGTCCTCATCCGTAATCACGTAGACATCGGATGGGGCCTTGGAGATCGGCTGTTCGTACCGGCTAGCAATGCTGACGATTTCTTCCTTTAGGTAGAGGGATTCTTCCTGGAGTTGTCGTTCCGTCGTTGAAGAGGCTCGCGGGATCGAGAACGACGGCTCAGCCCAGGCCTGCAGTGGGACGACGATCAAACAAACCACTACTGCCATGATCTTGTCCAAACGGTTTGTCGTCATGAGTATGAATTCGGCTTGATTCAGACGATCGACTTGCTCATTGATTCGCGAGTTCTATCGCACTCAGAGCGAAGGGCAGATCAGTCATCCGAGTGGTTGTTGAGGAGGCGCAAAGCCGTGCGGGTATGTGCTCCGGAGCCTGTTGCAAAGTGGGGTCTCATCCATTTCAAGCGGATACTTTCTTATGCCAACTCCACTATGAATACAAGTATCACGATTAAAAATGGCTGCTCTGTTCCCGAGAATGTCGTCCACTGTGCTCGATGTGAATCTAATTAGATACTGAATCCTTTTGTAGACATCTTATTCTTATTCAGGTCCTATGGACCCTGTTATGCATGGTTTAGCCGACATTTCCCTTCAGTTTATGATTATCTGACCCGATCCAGCCGTGCGGCGTGAAATATGCTTAACGGCGTTCGCATGGTCTCGCGGAACCTAGATGTGTTCCATGGTGGGTGACTTCTGGAGTGCCTTTCGCCTCAGACCGCTCTTCCACTACAATGGGCGCTGTACTCAACCTAGCGGGGAGAGTTCCATGCAGATACGAGTTCTCGTGGTCGACGACGATCAAGACATTTTACACGCGCTCCAGAAACGCTTGATCTGGATGGGCCATGAGGTGTTGACGGCCGAAGACGGCGAGCAGGCGCTCAAACTGGCCATCGAGGAGCAGCCGGATCTGATGCTCCTGGATATCGAGTTGCCGGGCTTGAGCGGACTGGATGTGCTGAAGCGGCTCGCCGAGCTTCGCTCGAATGTTCCGCCGCAATATACGCCGGAAGTGATCGTGATTACCGCATTCGGGACGATTGATCGGGCCGTCGAGGCCATCCGGCTCGGGGCCTGTGATTTTCTGACCAAACCGTTTGAGCCGGCTCATCTTTCTGCGGTGATTGAGAAGGCCAGGGGCCAGATGGCTCTCACTAGGCAGATCGGGCTTCTGCAAGCCGAAGTCGAGGGCCGGTATGAACAGGTGATCGGGCACAGTCCGCGCATGGTTGGACTCCTCGATACGGCCAGGCGAGCGGCCGGCACATCTGCCACCGTGCTTCTATTGGGTGAAACCGGAACCGGGAAGGAAGTGATGGCTCGTGCATTGCACCGGTGGAGCCCGCGTGCCGTGAAACCCTTTGTCGTGGTGAATTGTGCGGCATTACCCGAGAGTCTGTTGGAAAATGAGCTCTTCGGCCATGAAAAGGGAGCCTACACGGGAGCGGGGAAGCGGGAACCGGGGAAAATTGAATCGGCGGAAGACGGCACCGTGTTTCTCGATGAGATCGGTGACATGCCTGCAGGACTGCAAACGCGACTGCTCCGTCTCCTCCAAGATCAGGAGTTCTACCGGGTCGGTGGGACACAACCGGTCCGTACGAACGTCCGGTTTATTGCGGCCACAAATAGAGATCTGAAGGAGGCCATTCAGGACGGGAGGTTTCGGGAGGACCTCTTCTATCGGCTGAACGTGATTTCACTCACTGTCCCTCCGTTGCGCAAACGGCTGGATGATTTGCCTGCATTGGTCGAGCACTTTCTCCAGCTGCATGGGGTGTCGATCGCCCATCGGACGTTCATCGTGAGCCCGGATGCACTCGACGTGCTTCAGGGCTATCACTGGCCGGGGAACGTACGCGAGTTGGAAAATGTCTTGGTCCGCGCCA
This sequence comes from Nitrospira sp., assembly GCA_019636945.1. Lineage (GTDB taxonomy): Bacteria > Nitrospirota > Nitrospiria > Nitrospirales > Nitrospiraceae > Nitrospira_D. The sequence goes on from JAHBWO010000107.1 coordinate 12,114, forward strand.
TCACGCTCTGTCCCGATGACCGTATTGAGCCGGAACATTTAGGGATCACAGCGCCTCGCCGGTTACCGGTGGACGTGGCGTTTTCAGAAGACGAGACGTTGCACTACCATGCGGTGATGGAAGGGTACAGCCGGAAGGTCCTGGAAGAAGCGTTGCGACGAGCAGGATGGAACCAGACGAAGGCCGCTGAGATGCTGGGACTCCAGCGCACCTATCTCACAAGGCTCCTCAGGCAACGTGGAGTCTCGGTCAAGCCTCCTTTCCCCTAGTAGCACACCTCGTGACACGTGAAGCCCCGGGCTAATAGTTTCAGGTTTCATGTTCAACGTTTCAGGTTGTGCAGAAACCAAGAATCTCAGACCTGAAACTCATGCCATGAAACATCAAACGTGAAACCAGAAACCGTCGGCATCGTTGCTTCACGACATACGCGTTACGGACGACGCTTCACGAGCTACGATGGGCTCTGCGTGGGCGAGACGTACCGGGGTCATTATCTGTAAGGTAAAGTAAAAGCAGCTGCCTCGGCCGGGCTCTGTCGCCACCGCGAGTCGGCTCTGATGGAGTTCGACCAACAGCTTGGCAATGGCCAGCCCGAGTCCTGTTCCCTTGGTTTTGTTATGTGTCGTGGGTGCACGATAGAATGGCTGAAAGACCTTGTCCACATCATCGGGCGCGATGCCGGGTCCGACATCCCGCACGGAGATCAGAATGTTGTCCGTTGAGAGTCTCGTGACGTCGAGATCCACGACGGTATTCATCGGTGAGAATTTGACTGCGTTATGCAACAGATTGAGGAGAATCTGTCTCAGTTTGTCCGGGTCTGCCGACACCAAGGGTAGATCAGTTGGGAGTGAGATGACGATCGTCACGGAGCGTTCTGACGTGAAGGGATGAAGGTCCTCGACGGTCTTGGCGATCACACTCCCAAGTGCAACCGGTTCCAGGCGTAGTGTCGTTTGTCCTAGCTCGATTTGAGAAAGATCGAGCAATTCCTCGATGAGAATCCGAAGCCGCGAGAGGTTGGCTTCTACACGCAAGAGCGATCCTCGCTGATCAGGGGTAACGGCTCCATCAATCCCATCCCGTAAATTTGCAAGGTGAACCTTCATAGAGGTCAGCGGGGTCCGCAATTCGTGTGAGGCGGTGGAGACGAAGATCGATTTGCGCCGGTCCAGTTCTTGGAGTTTGGCGTTCACAGCCTCCAGCTCCTGGGTGCGGACGTTGACCCGCTCCTCCAAGGTCTGGGCAAGCTCGCGCAATTCATACTCGCGCGTCTGCAATCGCAAGGCCATGGAGTTGAAGACCTCTGTCAGGATTCCAATTTCATCGCGTGACTGTATGGCAATCGTCGGTGTCGTCTCTCCGGTTCCCAGTTTTGTGGCTGCAGCCGTCAGTGCTTGGAGGGGGATCGTCATACGGCGCGCCAGCAGCACGGTTATGCAGATTCCGCCGATCAATGTGTTGACCGTAATGAGCACGGCTTGCCATAACAGCCGGCGTAAGTTCTGTTGAAGGTCGGACGTGGAAAGGCCGATTTCCACCAGAGAAGGAGATGGGGACGTCAGTTTCCGTGTTACCTCTGAACTTCCCGGACGTTCCTCAAGGGTCAGTGTGAGGGAAGGATCCCAGTGGCTGGTATGAGAATGGCGAGGAACCTGGATCAATAGGTCATAAAATATAGGGAGTTCGTACCCTGTTAGAAGATTGAGCAAATCAGAAGGCGAAAAGTCAATGCTCGGCCGAAGAACGGGGCCGCTGCTGCTCAGCCATATTCCGCTCACAATCGGTTCGGTTTTGTCGGCACCGGATGGCGAGACCAGTTTTGTGACTGAGAATTGCCGTCGGCCTGCTGCCGAGGCGGAAAACTGTTGCTGCCAGTCGTCTTTTCCGTAGCCGGTTAGGATGTCTCCGTTCGGTGAGAGGATCGTGACATAGGCCACCGGACTCGCGGCAAGAATCTCCTGTGCGAGTTCATCGAGCCGATGGGTGTCACCGGCGAGGATGCTCACACGCCCCATACCGGCCAGGTGTTGCGCGAGCAAGGTTCCGCTCTGGACGAGACTCTCGGTTGCTGATCGCACTTGCTGCTTGAAAAAGAGCCACCCCAGAAGGAGACAGGCCACGATGAGAATCGTGGCGGTACTGAGGACAAGCTTTGTTCTGACGCCGATTGAAATGCCGGATCTGAAGAATCGCTTGTGAACCATGGCCGTCTCTTGCGCTCAACCGTTGCCGATACTCTTAGGGCTGCTAATCACGGATCCTAAGTATCAAGTTTTACGTCAAATGTTTCACGGGGTGAGTTTCATGTTTCTGGTTCCAGGTTTCAGGTTATGCAGAGTCAAAACGTCTCAGGCCTGAAACTTGACCTATGAAACAGCCAACGTGAACCCGTTTCCGCGACGCTTCACGAATGACGCTATCCAGGCAGCTTCGTGATGAATCGACAGGAAATAAATCAGACCGGCTCCTAGGGAATGAGATCCAAGGAGTCTGTTTTTTGAGCGACCGGTCCTGGGCCGCTAAAGATGTGGCCCGCGACACGGACC
>JAHBWO010000108.1 GCA_019636945.1 Nitrospira sp.
CCGGAACGTGTTGCGCTTGATCTGAAGCAAGTGGTTGAAGACAGTCTCGAGATGTTTCACGAACGCCTTACACGAAGTCAGATCCAGCTGGAGTTGCTGTTGGCCGATCCCTGTCCCATGGTCCTGGCCGATGCGGACCAGATGAGCCAAGTCATGATCAACCTCGTCATGAACGCCGTGCATGCGATGCCGAATGGCGGGACTCTCCGTGTCGCTCTGGCTCCTGAACCACAGATGGTGAGACTCACCGTTGCTGATACGGGCCATGGCGTCCCACGAGAGGTGATCAAAAAGATCTTTGATCCCTTTTTCACGACGAAGGAATTCGGCAAGGGGACAGGGTTAGGGCTGACGGTCGTCAAGGGCATTATTGAAGAACACCAGGGCTCCATCGCCGTTGAAAGTCAGGAAGGGATGGGGACGACGTTTACGATCTTGTTGCCGAAGAGCGAATAGCTGACTTAGCGGTGCTGAGTTTTGAGTGCTGAGTCCTGAGTTGTGAGAAGCCTCTCAGCACCCAGCACTTCATCCTTGGCACTTCTGAGCGCTGTAGCATCCCGCAACAGCAGATGCGCTCATAACTGTGGTCTTTCTCGCCACTGAAGCGTTGTTCGCGATTTCGTCCGTTCGAATTTCTCTGAGTAATTACTCAGTTTGGTTGTCTTTCTCTCAGGCATCACCCTTGCTCGTTGTATTGTCAAACCACTAGGCCGGGATATACACAGATGAGGATGGCAACTGTGGCAAAGGAAAAGACAGCAGTGCTCCTGATTGTCGAAGATGACCGAGAGATGCGCAGCCTGCTGTGTGATGAGTTTTGTGGAATGGGCTATCAACTCCGTGAAGCGCGGGATGGAGATGAAGCGTTTCTGTCGGTCCTGCAATCCGTGCCGGATGCAATCCTGACTGACCTGCGAATGCCGGCGGGAGGCGATGATTACGTCAGTCGGTTACGGACCGTGGCACCGCAGTGTCCGATCGTTGTCATGACGGCGTTCGGCGATGCGCGATTGAAAGCACAGGTACTGAAAGCGGGTGCGAACGCCTACTTCGACAAGCCGGTCCATATTGCGGAGCTGAAGAACTGTGTGCAACAATTACTCAATCACGGACCGGGAGCTGAGAGTAGATAGCGTATGGCAAGAATGAAAAAGCCCCGGTGAGTTCCCATGGCGCATTCATGTTCATGTCGGCCGCCATCGGCTCTAGGGTCCGGGCGCCGTAGCTCCGGAAGCGAGAACGCCTTGTCTGACCCAGAACGCTCCAGCAATCTCGTACCCCAAGATCCCATCATCACCGCGCGAGTCGAAGCCATCAGGCAGCTGGCCGGAGGCCTATCCGATCGGGTGGCGGTCATGGATCAATCCTTCAATGTCGTGTATGCGAACGAAGCGGCCTGGTCGGTCGATCACTCGGGAGGGGTCCAACGGCAGCATGCAAAATGTTATGAAGCCTTTGCGAATCGGATCGATCCCTGTGGGGCCTGTCCCGCCATCAAAGTGTTTGAGACACCCGAGGTGCAGTGCGTCTCCTGTTCAGGAAGGGGTGACGGCACGGCCTGTGGGATGCACCAAGCTTTTCCGTTGACGGATGCGAATGGATCCGTCAGCTCGATGCTGGTGCTCTTCCAGCCGGCATCGAATCCTGTTCGTGCCGTTACGGCTGGAGACAGTCAGGACACACCTCTTGCGAATGGTCTTGGTGACTTGATCGGTCGAAGTCCGATCATGCAGCAGCTCTTCGACATGACCCGTCTGGTTGCGGAGAGCTCGGCGACCGTCCTCATTCAAGGTGAGAGCGGAACGGGGAAAGAACTTCTGGCGAAAACGATTCACGCCCTCAGTCCCAGAAAGGATCGGCCGTTCGTCGTGGTCGACTGCGGCTCATTGCCTGAGACGCTGCTCGAAAGCGAGTTATTCGGACATGTGAAGGGAGCCTTCACCGGGGCGGTGATGAACAAGCGAGGCTTGTTTGATGAGGCCGACGGCGGCACGATCTTTCTGGATGAGATTGCCGACACCACGCCGACCTTTCAAGCCAAATTGCTGCGTGTTCTGCAGGAGGGCGAGATCAAGCCGGTGGGTGGGACGCGAACGGTCAAGATCCATGCGCGTGTCATCTCAGCTTCGAACAAAGATCTGACGGAACTCGTGAAAGCAAAAACGTTTCGGCAGGATCTGTATTATCGACTGGCTGTGCTGCCTCTGTATTTGCCGGCATTACGGGAGCGGCGGGACGATATCCCATTGCTTGTCCGGCATTTCGTCGCAGCCTCCTGCGCACGACATCATCAGCCGGTGCGATACGTGGAGGAGCGGGCTTTGCGGTTGTTACGGGACGCTCCTTGGCCGGGGAATGTCCGACAGTTGCAGCACTATATCGAGCGGGCCGTGGTGACGACGGTCGGCCCGTCGCTGCCTTGCCAGGATCTTCTTGACCAGGCTCTGGGGGAAGAGGACGAAAGTTTACGCTCCGCGTCGCGTGGCGCCGTGGCTCACACGGAGCGCACTCGAATCGTTGATGCCCTGCAAAAAACGGCAGGAAACCGATTGAAAGCAGCCAAATTGCTCAGAATCAGTCGAGCGAGCCTCTATAACAAACTTCGCGCGTACAGTATCGAATAGGTCGTACCCGTACTCTTGTCCCCTTCCTTTCGTGGGTCACTGGTTCCCACGTCGTGAAAGCGCCTCATCAGAAGATCAAACCTGCCGTCTTCGAGCGTTGCCCCATTCGCCTGATGAATCCCGCTACGGGAGGATCGGGGGACCAAGCCGCCTGATCTGCTGAATCTCCCCACCGATCGGATTGCTCTCATCACCGCATTCTTCATCGACGCGATTGTACGCATTGTTCGGTCCATTCATGGATCCATGAACGTGGAGCGCCAATCGGACGACGGAAGAGCCATGCCTGCCTTCAGCTTGTGGTGCGCTCATCTTGCGAGCTGCAACAGGCCGTGATGGTTTGGATGTCCCTTTTCTCCCCTGCATTCCGGGAGCGAACGTCCATTGGTATGGACAGCCTAAGCGGATGATATGTGAGCGAATGAGGAGATCCAGTCCACCACTGTCCAAGAGTGTGGAGTCTCCTGCGTTGTAGGCGCAGACAGCAAGGTTGACGAAAGCCATCCATCTTCGCATCTGATGCGCGAATCATTCATTCATGAATGACAAACAAGGATGGCACGACAGTTGCTGAATAGCTGGAACAACGTCGAGAGACCGAGCTCTCTCTGCGGGCTGGGTGGCGAGTTGCCCTATCGCTATCCAGTATAGTCCACCCCATTGTGAGCGGCAGTCCCGGCCGCCACGTGTCAGCGATGAGGGGGTCACAGGTGAGAGTGGCCCTCTCATTGTTTTTTCCACAGGCAGTATTGGCTACAAAATCATTTCTTGCAGGAGCTGGTGGTGCATCTCTCAATCGCGATTCCTGAGGCACAGGCTGTTGACGCCCCGACGCTGCTCAAGCTGATCCGAATGGCACCTGTGTGCGATGCGGAGGCGGATGAGGAGGGGGCCGAGTACGTGGCGTACTTTGACGACTTTCCGACGTCGGTGGAGATCGTCGCGCGATTGATCGAGGAAGCCTGGGACCTGCGCGATGTCCGCATCACACTCGAAGGCAGACTCGTCGTGAGCCGGATAAACTTTTATGCTGCCCTCCGCTGCTATCAGGAGAGTCTCAGTGCCCGCGACGCGAAGGCCTATTGTCTTGAGCAGGCGGAGAAAGTCGGCGCGGATAGAGGATGTCCCGAGCGATCGTGCCTGTCTCACTGCCGGTTTATTTGCTCACGCTGTGTGGGGCTGTCTCGCGACCCAGGCTCGCCTCCGATGGCGAGACAGCTCAGGGAAGTGGCACGCCGGGCGGAAGCGGACTGGTGTCCGAACCTGCAGATCACGGAGGTGGACGTATGAGTGGTCGGTTGAGGGTTGGACAAACCAGATAAAGCGCACGCGATCAGATATCGTCAGTTGATTGCTCGAAGGAGGGCCGTGCTCCTCGATGCGTAACCAGGGAAGGAGAGTGTCATGCAGGCATTGAGAAGCAGGGGGAACATCAGAGTGAGGGCTGTCGCGGTGTCACTCGCCGCAGTGTTCGCTCTTGGAGCACCGGTGCTGAGCAGCTCAGCATTTGCCGCCGCCAATCCACATGTGAGCGAAGCGGTCGAGCATACAAAAGGTGCCGCGTCACATGGGCAGCAGGGACATGCCGACGCCTGTGTTCAGCGCGCGGAGGAAGCGCTTAAGCATGCACGAGCGGCTGGAGTGAAAAACCCGCATGTGGATATGGGCGTCATACATCTGATGGAAGCGGTGCAACACGGCAAGGCCGGGCATGCGGATGCGTGCACCGAACATGCAGATGGTGCGTCCGCGCATTTGGCAGAAGTGTTAGCTGAAGGCACGACGCCGACCGGGAACCGCGTGTTCTTTCGCGGCGGCTATGGTCAGTTGCTCAGCGATCGCGGCGGTGAATTGATCACAGATGGCCATGGGGTAGCCGGGAAGAACGATGGAACCGGGGGCTATTACATCGGCGGGGGAACGGATCTCATGGTTACCAAGGATCTATGGGGCATGATGAACGGCGTGGCGCTCGTCGGTGAGATCGGATTGGAATTCAAGAGGTGGGCCTCCGCCACCGTCGGGAATGGAGATACCACAACTGTGACGGGAGTAAGTAACGGTGGTCTCAGCAAGGTTCAATTGACCATGTTGACGGTGAGTGTCGCGCCCAAACTAAAGTTCCGGCAGGGGACTGATTTCCAACCCTGGATCATTCCGGCGGGGCTGGATTTCCACGTCATCAGTCCAACGTCGAGTCAGATCAATTATTTGGATATCGGAGTTCAGTTCGGCGGGGGTGCGGAGTTTCGTGTATGGAAAGAGTTGTGGCTGGGTCTCGACAGCCGATTCCATCTGGCTTCAAACCAAACCAACACGGTGAACAATTTCTGGACCGCCGGGGTCTATGGGGCGATCGGATTCTAGTGGGCCAATAGCGTACAAGCAGGGTGGAACATGGTATCCGCCAACAATGGTGCAGGGAGCTACTTGATAGCTCTCTGCACCGTTGTTTCTACCGCAATCGTCACCCACGTTCGTCGAAGTCTCAAGAAAACGCTCGATACACGCGGCGGCTGATCCACTAGAACTGAATGCTTGAAGGATTCTGGTATATCGCCACAGAAAGCAGGAACGTCCGCGTTGGTCGACCCTGCACGGCAGTCCTTTGCAACCAACCGCTTGTCCTCTTTCGGGATCGGGGTGGTCAGGTGCATGCGCTACAGGACCGCTGTCCCCATAAAGGCGTCCCCCTTTCCTCAGGTAGGCAAGAAGGGGATTCCTTGCGTTGTCCGTTTCATGGGTGGCGCTTCATGTCCTCGGGGGAGTGCATCGAGGTTCCGGCTCTCGGTAACGTACTGCATCCATCACCCGCCTCGGCCTGTGTGCGGACATTCCCGGTAGAGGAGCGGGATGGATGGGTGTGGGTCTATATGGGAAACGATCGATGCCGGAAGCCGTCGAGTCCGCCTCCCTCTTTGCCGATTCCTGCAGACGGCGGTCCAATGGTTTCCGTGCGCGAGTCCGCCCAGGCAAAAGTCCGGTGGGATTTCGCGGTGGATAGCCTCATGGATCCCGCTCATGTCCCGTTCGTGCACAACAACTACTTCAGGCGGCGGGAGGCAGCCAGGGAGAAAAAGAAGGTCTTCACGCGACTGCCGCTGGGATTTCGTACGATCTCGCAGAATGTCTTGCTGCCGGATACCTTTATCTTTCGGGCGTTATCTCCAAGGCTGGGCTCGGCGACGACCACGGTCGACTTTGTCTTACCCGGCATCCATTTGGAGCGATGGGACATCGGCGATCGGTTCGCGTCCGTCATGTTGGTGGCCACCCCGCTGACCGACGAGCGAAGCCGATTCGACATCTGCGTGGGATGGAACTTTCTGCGCGGGTTTCCTGTCGGATGGCTGGTCCGTCGGACTCTCAGGACGATTCTTGGTCAGGACCGGCAAGTTCTGGAATCGCAGGAACAAGGGTTCGGCCGGCATGGAAGTATGTTATTGCACTTGGAATCGGACACACCGGCCGTGTGGTACCGGCAGTTGAAGAAATATCATAGTGATCTGTTGGCCGGTGTGCGTGATCCTCAGCATCCGGTTCCTGAACAGACCATGCTCAGATGGGTGACCTAAAACGGAGTGACGCACGATCCTGAGTTTCAAGTTTCATGATTTACGAGCTAGCCTGCCCGGGTGGTTTCCTCCTCCAACCCCTCGACTTTGCTCAGGACTATGAGTGCTTCGGCAGTCTCAGAGCAGGTTGGCCGCATGTATAGTACGGGATGTGTTCTCGTCGACGCGGTCTTGCGTCAGACAGAACCATGCGGTACAACAATTCCATAGCTTTCTGCGGTCTCTGTGTGCAACGCTCAGCTTGGATATCGGCGGGATCATCTCGATATCCCATGACGATCTGTCCAAGCCGGTTGCGACTTATAGCTGCGCCGCTGGCCAGACCCTCGGCGGTGAGGTTTCTACGTGACCGGATTCGGATCACTCCGCATGAGATCACGCAACCAGTGTGAGACGAGCAGGGTGCGAAGGAAGGACAATGTGAAACAAGAGTTAAGAACGGGAGGCTGTTTGGGTGGCTGGATGCTCGTGGTCCTGATGATGTGTCTGGGAACAGAGGTCCGGGCCTATGAATCTGTGCCAGTGGTGGAGGGGGCTACCGTGCGTGGCACCGTCACCTTCATCGGTACCGTCCCGCCGCCGAAGGAATTCGAGTTGCGTCGTTATCTCGATCACGAATATTGCACTCAGCGGTCTGATCTCAACGGGTATCGGCTCATGAGAGAAATCACGGTCAGGCCCGACGGCGGCCTCAAAGATGTCCTGGTAATGGTGGAGGGTGTGGAGCGTGGAAAGCCCTTTCCCTTCACCGATGCCCAAGTGGAAGCAAGCCGCTGTCGGTTTGTGCCGTTCGTGACCGTGGTGGGCGATAAGCGGCTGATCACGGTGTTCAATCGAGACTCAATCCCGCACGACATTCAAGGGTATGCATTCGACCAAACGGGAGGCGATATGGTGTTTTATCGCCCGTCCTTGGAGGTGAGCGGGACGACCGAGGCCGTGCAGTTGGTCAACGGGCGACGAGTGTTCAGCATGCAGTGTAGTATGCATCCCTATATGCAGAGCTGGGGCTATGCGATCGACCACCCGTATTTTTCGGTTACGGATGCAGGAGGGGCCTTCTCCATCGATGATCTTCCGCCGGGCAAGTACCGCCTCAAAGTGTGGCATCCGATTCTCGGCATGCGAGAACAGGCACTGACTATCACGGCGAATGAAACGGTTTCATTGAATCTGTGGTTCGAGGCCAAGGACTGACCGGTTACGGCTCACCATCGTCAGCCGCTAGTGAGGGTTCCGCTCTGGTCCGAATCAAGTCGGGGGAAGGTCTACGGGAAGCTGATGGCGGATCAGCACCCCCCGTGACCGATCGGATCTTCCTGTTGGCACTGCGCTGAGTGCGCGTGCAGTCGTCCAGGAACGATGGGGTCTCGTCAAATCAATCATACAGAGCACGGTATGTATTCCACGCTTGTTATCTTGCACATTCTCGCTGCGGTCAGTTGGGTCGGCGGCATGATCTTTCTGTCATTGGTCTTGGCGCCGTTGGTGAGAAGCCGGAAAACAGTGCCCGAGTTCATGGCGCTGTTTCGGTCTGCCGCACTCCGCTTTCGCCCCATCGTCTGGGTGGCCATGGCGATACTCGTAATGACCGGTCCGATGTTATTGTCGCTTCGTGGCGTCGCGGTCGCGAGCCCTTCCTCCTGGCCGGGAATCGTCGTCGTGAAGCTGACGCTGGTCGCTCTGTTGCTGCTCCTGACCTTGCTGCATGACCTCGTGCTTGGTCCACAGGTCAGCCGGGTCAGTGCGATTCCAGAATCCCAGCGAACGGCAGGAGAGCAGGTGGTGTTCAAAACCGCGCGCTGGCTCCCTCGATTGTCCCTACTCATCGCCTTGGCCGTCGTGATGACGGCGGCGATGCTGGCACGGTCATAGCGGGACTTGACGAACCACTTGATTGACCTGCACGGCGACATCTCATGGTTCACCGTATCGAGCAGGAATGAAGCCTCCCTGGCAACAAAGTGAGGCCGAAGTCCTATCACTCAGACCAAGCCACTCAGGATTACGGAGTCTTTGCGCAACGAAACCCGTAGCCGAACTGCCGACCAGATGGATCGGCATTGAAACGGAAGGAAGAGCGCAAAAACTCCTGAACATAGAGCCAGTTTCCGCCCCGCACGACTTTCGACTTGCCCGTTGCCGGTCCTTGAGGATTCTTCGCTGGGCTTTTCTTGTAATAGTCATGGTCATACCAGTCGTTGACCCATTCCCAGGCATTGCCGGCCATGTCATAGATTCCGTAAGGGCTCTTGCCCATTTCGAACATCCCCACCGGAACTAAGGCCATATGATACGCCCATTCCTTCTTGCCGAAATTCGCGTGGAGCCTGGTGGGGGGCTCGTTGCCCCAGGGGTAGAGGCGGCCGTCCGTTCCCCGCGCCGCCTTTTCCCACTCAGCTTCCGTCGGCAGACGCTTGCCGGCCCATTTGCAGTACGTGGCTGCGTCCGACCAGCTGACGTTCACGACCGGACGTTTCTGATGGCGGGGTTCGTTCATGATCTCCCACTCCGGCGGCGCTTCCGCACCAGTCGCCTCCAGATACTTGGCATACTGCCCTACCGTCACGTGGTACTTGTCCATGGAGAAAGCGTCAAGGTAGACGCGATGCACGGGTTTTTCATCCGTTTTCAGGGTACTCCCCATCGTGAATTCCCCTGCCGGCACCAACGCCATGGGTATGTCGCGGGGATCGGTCGGGAACGCCTCTCCTGCGGACGCGTCCGGTTTCAGACTATCCGGAGAGGTGGTCGAACGTCGTCCAGGGAACTTCGCTTGTAACTGTTGATAGACGGCCTGTTGCTCAGTATTGAGGCCCAGCTCATGCGCGCCATCCAGGGCCTCTTCCGCTTGCTTCAGCTTGTCGGACGGCATTTGTCCACCGGCAAGCAGACCTTTTGCTTCCTCCAACAACCGCCACGCGGTCACTTCCTCCAGCGACTGCCACACCTTCATTTTGCTGAGTCGTGGTTCCCTCGTCCCCGTGATCCTGGATTTCGCGTCCAGATGGAGCGCGGTCTCGTAATGTTCTTCGGCACAGTCCCAGGCTCCTAATCCCCGGCAGGCTTCTGCCAGGTTGAAATGAGCCTGCACGTTAGACGAATTCTGGATGAGCCCGGCCTCCAACGTCGCGCGCGCGTCGGCATATTGTTTGTGCTTTAAAAGACTTTCTCCTTTGGCAAAGTTCTGCTCGCCAGCGTCGGCTGCCAGCGCCATGGAGGTTGCGGTCATGTTCAAACAGATGACAAAACTCATCACCCCAAGCGTCTGTCTCATAAGCGCGTCCCTCCCACTTGTGACTGCCCCATGGCAGTGGGTCTTGCTTCCCGGTAAAAGCACCGGCCGCCTCTGTGAACGCAGCCTTCATGGCTGGAACCATAACATAACGTAGTCTAAGCATAAAGAAGTCTGAGCGAGAGACCACATTCTGTGCGGTTGATGATTTGCCATCAACTTTCAAGAACACTGGAGCACACTCCCACGTAGAGCAACAGGTTAGGTGAACAGTAGAAAGTGGCTCGAGTCTGTTGCCTTCTGCAACAGAGGTTCTGTGCTCCCTGTCGCAAAGCGCAACCCCATCTTCGAACGACGCGTTTGTTGTTTCTGTCCAACCGACTAATTTCTTAGACGAATTCTCGATCCGCCTCGTTCGGCTCCATCCTTGCAACCTCGCCTCAAAACAGCTAGTGCCGAAGATGTGGACGATCAGAGATCGGCTCATCAGGAAATAATGAAACAGATTGTGTGTGTCGCAGCCGTCATTCTGTGGATCGTGACAGTGGTCACAGCCGGATGGTTGTTCGTGAAAGGCTGGACGGAGAAAGGGACGGATGGCCGCACGGAAGTACTGTTGGCACCGGCTGAACGTGATCAGATTCTGGCGGAGATGCGGCAACTGTTGAAAGCAGTGGACGGCGTCATCCGAGAGTTGGGAGAGTCGGAACCTGATCTGAAACGAGTGGAATCGGCAGCCAGGGCAGGTGGGATGCACATGGCCGAGGACGTGGAGCCGGCACTAATGGTCAAGCTGCCGCTGCCGTTTAAGCAAATGGGCATGTCGATTCACAAGGACATGGATACGTTAGCCGATGCGGTCGTGCAACGAGAGACGTCCCAGCAACTCCTGAAGCGACTGGGGAGTATGACGGCCCGCTGCACGGTCTGCCATGACATGTATAGATTCAAAGCCGGCTGATAGCTAGCAGCGATTAGCAACCAGCAGTCAGAGAGAAGAGAGGGAATCAGTTCACGAACGAATCCATTTCCGAGGTGGTGACTCCCACCCAATGAGCGCTCCTGTCATGGCCGGATGGCACAAGCCTCGAAAGGCGGGACATCCGCCAAAGCCGAGGGCAATGTCGCTCCGGTTGCGCAGTCAGGGAGGTTTTTATGAAGTCCCAAGCCATCATACGTGTTGCTCTAGTGGTAGCTATGGTGTCACCGGTCGGTTTCGTTACGATCGCATCAGCGCAAGATCGTGATCGCGACCGCGATCAGCTCAAGACGCAACAGCAAATTCAGGACAAGGACAAACTACAGACTAAAGATCAACTTCATAAAGAGTTGAAGGACAAAGAGCAGTTGCACGAACGTGAACGGACGCGTGAGCGTGAACGGGCCAGGGAACATATGCAAACGGAGCGCCCCGAAAAGCCGCATCATGAGAGGGCAGAACGGGGGGAGAGAGGTGGTCGCTAAAAAAGTTCTGAGTGATGGGTGTTGGGTGCTGAGGTAAACACGACGCTCAGCACTCGGGACTCAACACTCATCACTAAGCATGGAGGTGAACGATGGCACGGGTGGTGATCATCGGTGCATCGATCGGCGGGTTACCCGCCGCCTATGAAGCACGGGCTCTATTGAAGAAACATACGGTGACGGTTATTTCAAATGTGGATTCATTCCACTTCGTCCCGTCGAATCCTTGGGTGGCGGTCGGCTGGCGCACACGTAAGGACATCAGCTTTGAGTTGGGGCCGGTACTGGCCAAGAAGGGAATCGAATTCGTCCATGCCGCGGCTGATCGCATCGAACCGGAACAGAACCGCGTCATCACGGCGAAAGGTGAGGTGCCGTACGACTATCTCATCATCGCCACGGGGCCGAAACTCAACTTTGCCGCCGTGCCTGGGCTCGGTCCGAGCGGCTATACACAGTCAGTCTGCAACGTAGACCATGCGGAGCAGGCCTGGGGCGCCTATCAGAGCTTTCTGAAAGATCCAGGTCCCATCGTCATCGGCGCCGCGCAGGGCGCGTCCTGCTTTGGGCCGGCTTACGAGATGGCCTTTATTCTCGATGCGGATCTGCGGAAGAAAAAACTTCGCAAGAAAGTTCCGATCTATTTCGTGACGCCCGAGCCCTACATCGGTCACATGGGTCTCGCCGGTGTCGGGAAATCTCGGCGGCTGATGGAGGATGAGTTCGCCGAGCACTCGATCAAACCGATCCACAACGCGGCGATCAAAGAAGTCCAACCAGGCAAAATGTTTTTGGAGGATGGTCAGGAATTATCATTCCGCTACTCGATGATGATTCCGCCCTTCGCCGGGGTTGATGCGGTAGCAGGGACGTCGGGCCTATGCAATCCCAAAGGCTTCGTCAACATCGATGCCTACCAAGCGAATCCCAAGTACAAGAATATTTACGCGGTCGGGGTGTGTGTGGCCATCCCGCCGGTCGAGCAGACGCCAGTCCCAACCGGTGCACCGAAGACCGGGTACATGATCGAATCCATGGTGTCGGCGGCCGTGCATAACATCAAGGCCGAGATCGAGAACAATGCGAAGAAAGAAACCGCAACGTGGAATGCGATCTGTCTGGCGGACATGGGTGATACGGGGATGGCGTTCGTCGCTCTGCCGCAGATGGCCCCACGCAACGTCACTTGGGCCAAGAAAGGTAAATGGGTCCACCTGGCCAAGATCGCCCTTGAAAAGTACTTCCTGATGAAAATGAAACGAGGTGTCAGCGAACCCTTTTTCGAGAAAGCGATTCTTGATGCCGTAGGGATCGGCAAGCGCGAAGTCGTTGAATAACGGCCCTTTCTTGCCTGAATCCTTTGCTCGGTCCGTGCCTCCCATAGGCAAGAGAAAAGGAGGGCCACATGAAACTCAACGAACGTTTGCGATTGATTGCCGGTGTATTCGTGCTCGCCGCGGTGATTCTAGGAGCGACCGTCCATCCGTACTGGAACTATGTTGCTGCTTTTGTTGCGGTGAACCTCATCCAATCGGCCTTTACCGGCTGGTGTCCGATGATGGCACTGTTACGTCGCCTTGGGGTACAAGAATAATCGTGACTTTCTAACGAGTTGCCTTATCCTGAGGGGGCAGCTCTGCTTCTCCACGGGTGGTGAGACACGATGGCAATACCGCTGAATCTGACGGATGCATTCGCAAGTGAGCAGGATCTACGCAATATGGTTG
Organism: Nitrospira sp.; assembly: GCA_019636945.1. Taxonomy (GTDB): domain Bacteria; phylum Nitrospirota; class Nitrospiria; order Nitrospirales; family Nitrospiraceae; genus Nitrospira_D. The sequence goes on from JAHBWO010000108.1 coordinate 12,626, forward strand.
CCGCACGGAAAGTGTGTTTCGACCACGATCCTTTCTATGTGAGAGACGGATCGAATCAGATCGTGCAGATTGGGTTTCAACTCAACCTCTATGCTGCGTTTCAGGATCCCAAGCATCTCCCGTCCGGCGAGGACACAGAGCTGCGCGACCTCATCGGTGACCTTCGACGGCTTTGCCGTGTGTTCTTTCAGTCGCTGGATCTTCTGAAGCCCTGTGAATATCCCGAACCTCCGATGCATCGCATTATGTATGCTCCGGAACGTCAGTATCGAGCGGAAGTCTGCCTTCAGGTTCCCATCTTCGACCGGGGACACTATGGGGCGAAACCAGATCGTCGCTTGGAGGAGTTGCTCAACACAGCCGAATGTCTCCTTCGACAGCTAGGGGCCAAGCGTGGGACATGGGACGATCAGAAGAATGCACAAGCTCACGCTCAGGATCACTGTGAAGACCATGCTCAAGCTGCTGCGGGCGAAGCCTGAGTCCGGAGGAATACATCACGCAGATGAGAGTCAGCCCAACGAACTACATGGTCCTCGCGGCCCTGCTCCTAACCGGTTGCGGATCAAAGGAAGAGCCGGTCGCACCAGTGGTATCCGCTGCTCCGCAGAAGACCATTCAGGCTGCTGTCGTGGAGGCCAAGCCGGCATCCGTACCGATTCGTGTTGAAGTAACCGGACAGGTTGCTCCGATCTTCCAAGCCACGCTTTCCAGTCGTATCCAAGGAACCATCGACAAGCTGCTGGTTCGAGAAGGCTCGAAGGTCTCCAAGGGGCAGCTCTTGATCCAGCTGGATAGCCGAGATCTCCAGGCAGACCTGGCCCGCGCGCATGCGGAGATCGAGAATGCGAAGGCGCATCTCGACCGGATGAACCAGCTCTATGCCCAAGATGCGGTCTCGAAACAGGAGATGGAGAATGCGACCAGGGCGTATCGCGTGGCGGAGGCGAATCGGAAGGCAGTGGAGGCGCAGCTCAGTTATACGACGGTGAGAGCGCCATTCGACGGGGTCATCACCGAGAAAAAAGTAGAGGCAGGAGAATTGGCTTCACCGGGTCAGCCGCTCCTCAAAATGGAAGACCCCCAGCATCTTCGCCTGGAAGCCACGGTCGCGGAAGGAGATCTCCGGTCGGTGTCTCGAGGCGATAAGATCCCAATCCTCATTGACGCTTTAGGCGGCCAAGAGTTGATCGGCAGAGTCAGCCAAATTCTTCCCGCGGGAGATCCGCAAACCCATACCTTTATGGTCAAGGTCGATCTGCCGAAGGGAGAGGGACTGAGGACCGGGATGTTCGGCCGATTTCCTCTCGAAAAAGGTGTCACGCAAACCATTCTGGTTCCTGTGACAACCCTGGTCGAGCGAGGCGAGCTCAGCAGCGTCTACGTCGTTGGAGTAGACCGGATCGCACGGCTTCGATGGGTCAAAGTCGGGCGGAGGTTCGACAAACAGGCTGAGATCCTATCCGGCCTCAACGAGGGCGAGCGAGTCTTAGCGGATGGAAGTCGTGGAATTGACGGAGCAGTCGTTCAGGTCGTCGAGACGGTGACATCGCCGACGACAAAAGCTCCATGAAGCATGTCCCGCGAGCCTGGCGGGAGTCGCGAGAAAAGCGCGACTGGTCGCGGAGGTTGCCGAGACGAGTCCAGCCTTTCGCGCACATCTCGCTTCTCTCGCAAGCGCGCGATTCGAACTACGAATGACGGTTGAGGCATGATGAACTATCGCCCAGGCCTTTCTGGCCGCATCGCCGCCCTCTTTATCGACAGTAAACTCACACCGCTCATCATGCTCGCCGTGCTGCTATTGGGTCTGTTTGCGGTGGTCGGTACACCTCGTGAGGAAGAGCCACAGATCGTCGTGCCGATGGCCGATGTTTGGTTACCGTTTCCCGGGGCATCAGCCAAGATCGTCGAAGAACAACTCACCAAGCCCTTTGAGCGGAAGCTTTCCGAGATCAAGGGGGTCGAGTATGT
>JAHBWO010000109.1 GCA_019636945.1 Nitrospira sp.
TTTGGTGTGCTGTCCGTCGTGATCCTGGCCCTTACGCTGTCGGCTGAGGCCCATACCGATGAGTATTTTGAATCCGTTCAGGCCCCGCACGGTGGGCAGTTACGGATGACCGGGCCGTATCATATGGAACTGCTGGCCAAGGATGGGGAACTGACGGTCTATGTCACGGACCATGCGGACAACGTCATCGGCGTCGACGGGGGATTGGCGAAAGCGACGGTGGAAACGGGATCGAACAGAACCCAGGTGCATCTCCACCCGGTCGGAGGCAACATCCTCAAGGGAACCGGCACCTTTTCACTGACGCCGAGTACCGTGGTCATCGTGTTCATGAAGCTGCCGAATCAAGATGGCTACGCCGCTCGGTTCATGCCGTTGAAACCGAAGGGTGAACAGGGCGAGAAGACCCCATCCCATGCGGATGATGCAGGTCCACACCATCATCACCACTCACCAAAACATTGAGGGTGGACAAGGCTCAATGAATGGAGATCAGGCTGAGTTGTAAGGAGAACTGATCGTGAGACATCTGCTCGTGAGCTTCTTCATACTGTGCGTCACGCTGCTGGGGGCGGTTCAAGTCGGTGCCCACTCAGCCAAACACGCCGAACCGGTAAAATCTTTTCACGGTGGGCAGTCGGTGGCCGCAGGGCCGTATCACCTCGAATTGGTCGCCAAAGACGGGGAACTCCTCCTGTATGTGAGCGATCATTCTGACAAACCCATTCCCACGGAGGGCGCGAAAGCAAAGGCTACGATTCAGCAAGGATTTGAGAAAACCAACGAGCAGGTAGAGCTCGCACCAGCCGGTGAGAACACACTAAAGGGCACCGGAACATTCACACTCACCCCAGAGACGGGAATCATCGTCTTCCTGAAATTGCCCCAACGCGATGCTCACGCCGCCCGCTTTACGCCGCTGAAAGGGAAGAGCTGAACAGAGTACTCCGACCTGACGCATCAGCTTTTCGCTTTCGTTTGTTCAAACAACCCCGTTCGCAGACCCCTCACGCACATTGAGCCCCAGGTGTCGTCGTCGCATCTCGACCAGCTTCTGTGGGACGTTATTGCGGCACAGCTCACGACATCGCGTCGAGCTGGAGCTGTTGATTGGCGTCGAACCGGCTTTTCACTTAATTCAGGACTCGCTCACCATTCACGATGATCGGCTTCCCAGATGCATAGGAATACAGCACGTCCGGGCATAAGTCGGCGCCGTTGGGCCACACGATTGTCCCAATCTCCGGATCGACGCGGACCAGACGGAAAAAGTCGGGGTCCTTGAGAGGAGCAAACACACCATCAAACCGTTGTATGACCCGATCGACATCCACGACGGCCTTCAGCCCATCCTTGAAGGTGAGTTCAAGCCGATGTCCATCCATCGGTGTGACATCTACGACGTCGATGAGAAACATAGTGGTTACTCCAGTGGTGCAATGCGTTTGAGTTCGATTTGCTGACGGGCCAATTCCCAGTCTTCCATCAGCTCCTGGCGATGCAAGGCCCCCCACTCCATGACTAATCCTAACACCCTTGGCGGCAACCTTCCGGCAATAATTGAGAGAGTTTCAATGGTAATCTCCGCCTTGTGATCCCCGTAGCGAGCGTGAAAATGTGGCGGGTTGTGCTCGTTGAAATACATGGTAACGATGATACCAAGAAAACGTGAGATCTCCGGCATCGCTCCTCCCTTTACACCGTCTTAAAACCCGGCACGCCTTTGGCTTTGAGTTGATCAATGAGTCAACGGCACGCTCACAACTTCCCTATAAACCACTTTGGATTGGTGGCTGATACAGATATCTCTGAAACCCAACGAAGACCTTTCCAATCTCTTCTGGCTGGCCTAGGTCGGCCACCGCATCGGCAATGGCGCCATGATACTTGAGTCGCAAGAGCGGCGAAAGCTTGTCCTGAGACAGCTCCTCCACCCCAACTCTGACGTATTGCGCGAGCACGAAGTCGAGAAACGCCTGCTGCTTGCTGTTGAAGTGCGTGCTGATCTCCACCTTGGCTCTCGCAGCCCGTTCTTCTCTGGTAAGCGGAGCCATCGCATAGGCTACATGGGCGAGCACGTCGAACAGGTCGCTGTTCTCCGCATCAATGATGCGCTGCATCTCCACCATCTGCTCAGATCCGAACCCTTTCTCAGCCAAACCCTGTAGCAGCTTGACTCGCGTCTCCGGCACGCTCCAGATGGTGCGGAGTTCCGCCTCATTGCGGAAAAACTCAGGCAGTTTGCCGAAGAGCAGTTCGAGGAACTGCTGTGCCGACATTGGCGTGCCGTCAGGATGCCAGAAGGTCGTCACCATCATGTGCTGAATGGTCCGGGCCTTGCCATCAGCCAGCTTCACCTTAATTCGCGTCCGCTTCACATACTCAGCAGTCTCTTCGCGGACACGATCGACCAACGGTGATGATGGGACGACCGACTTCCGATCCGCCTTAGGCTCCGGCTCAATCGGCTCGCCATCCCACTCGGGATCGCTGAAGTGATGATGGGCCTTCACGAAATCATAGATGGTGAAGTAGTCCTTCCCGTCATAAAGCCGCGTCCCACGTCCGATGATCTGCTTGAACTCGATCATCGAGTTGATCGGGCGCATGAGGACGATATTACGAATGTTGCGAGCGTCCACGCCGGTCGAAAGCTTTTGCGAGGTCGTCAGGATCGTCGGGATGGTTTTTTCATTGTCTTGGAAGTCACGGAGATGCTGCTCGCCGAGTTCGCCGTCGTTGGCCGTCACCCGCTGGCAATAGTTGGGATCCGTGCTCGTCTTCATCTGGTTAATAAGGTCGCGCACGGCCAGGGCATGGTCCTGCGTGGCGCAGAAGACCAACGTCTTCTCCTGCTGGTTGATCTGGCTCATGAAGATCTCAACACGCTTCTTCTCGCGTTCCTTGATCTCGATAATCTTATTGAAGTCACTCTCCTGGTAGCGTTTCTTCGCCTCGATCTCGCCCTCGATGAGCTGATCGTCCGGCATATAGACATACTCATCGAGCGTTGTGGAGATCTGCTTCACCTTGAACGGTGTGAGGAAGCCATCGTTGATGCCGTCCTTGAGGGAATAGACATACACCGGCTCGCCGAAATAGGCGTAGGTGTCCACGTTGTCTTTGCGCTTGGGTGTGGCTGTCAGCCCGAGCTGCACGGCGGGAGCGAAGTAGTTGAGGATATCCCGCCAGTTGCTCTCGTCGTTCGCACCACCCCGGTGACATTCGTCGATGACGATGAAGTCAAAGAAGTCCGGCGGATAGTCGCCGAAATAGGGTGTCTCTCCTGGACCGCTCATGAAAGTCTGAAAAATGGTGAAGAACAGACTGCCGTTCTTTGGCACTTTGCCCTTCTTCCGAATATCATCCGGCTCAATCCGCACCAGCGCGTCTTCCGGAAAAGCGGAAAAGGCGTTGTAGGCTTGATTCGCCAGAATGTTTCGGTCGGCCAGAAAGAGAATGCGGGGACGGCGGAGATTCAATGGAGAATGAACAGTGGACAATTGAGAATAGGCCTTTCCCTTCGCAAGTTGCTCATTGTCCATTGTCAATTGTGCACTGCCTAAGTTCCAACGGCTGTGAAAAAGCCTCCAGGCAATCTGAAAGGCGATGAAGGTCTTGCCAGTGCCGGTGGCAAGCGTCAGAAGAATTCGCGGCTTGCCCTCCGCCATGGCCTGCAACACGCGCTCGACGGCGATGTCTTGATAGTAACGGCTGGGATGAGAGCCGCCTTTGTCCTCGAATGGAACCGCAGAGAATCGATCCCGCCAGGCATCCTGCTTGGCAAAGGTCCGTTTCCAGAGGTCATCCGGGCTGGGGTACTGTGGCCACTCGCCTTCCTTCCCTGTCTCCATGTCGATGCCATAGAGACCTTGCCCGTTGGAGGCATAGGTGAAACGAACAGCGAGTTTCCCGGCATACTGTTTCGCCTGGGCAACGCCTTCCGTCAGTTCCTCGTCCCAGGCCTTGGCTTCAACGACCGCGAGCTTGGTGTTGCGATAGACAAGCACATAATCGGCGATGAGCGGCTTGCTGCGCCGCCCAAGGCCTTCGATCCGGCCGAGCGTAATGGGATACTCGCGCAGAATTCGGGAGCCTTCGACGATGCCCCAGCCAGCCGCCTTGAGAGCAGGATCAATGTGCTCGGCTCTGGTGTCGGCTTCGTTCATGGCTTCTTTTTTCGGGGCTTCGCCGGACGCGGCAACTTCTGAATCCGCTTGGCCGCCTGCTCAAAGTCCGCATCCACACGGCGTGGCTGCGCATCGATAAGAGCCCGATACCGGTCATATTCCTGCTCGGCTTTTGCCTTGGCGGATTCGGCTGAAATCTTCCCCGCATGGTTCAGCAACTCACGCCCGGACAACGCCAGAAACTCGTCCAGCTTCGTAATCCAGTCGCGCATCGTCATCGGCCGTCGATTGAGCGCTTGGAGTTCGGCAAATTCCAGGTAGGCAGTCACAATCCGGTTCAGCGCATGCAATTCGTCCTCGGTGAGATAATTCTTGGCAATAGAGACGTCGTCCCTCCGCACAATTCCACCGGGACGCGTAGTCGTCAATCCCATGAACGGCTTTGTTGCATCCACCCGCTGATGGATGACTTCCGCCGCCGTGCGGCCATGTGTCGCCCAGTGCATTTTGTTCTGCACCGTCGCAAAGAACTGCTGAGACAGCTCCACGTTGGGCTGGTAGTCCACACTCGTTGCATAAATATCGAGAACCTTCTGGTAGAAACGCCGCTCCGACGAGCGGATATCCCGAATGCGCTCCAGCAGCTCATCAAAGTAATCCGTCTGGCCCTTGCCCGTCGGATTCTTGAGCCGCTCGTCGTCCATCGTGAAACCCTTGACGATGTATTCCCGCAACCGTTGCGTTGCCCAGATACGGAACTGCGTGCCACGATGCGACTTCACCCGGTAGCCCACTGAGATAATCACGTCGAGGTTGTAAAACTCGATGTCGCGGCTAACCGTCCGCCCGCCCTCGGCTTGAACTGTTGCAAATTTTGCAACAGTTGCCTTCGTGCGCAGCTCACCTTCAGCAAAAATGTTTTTGATGTGCTTGGAGATGACCGATTTGTCCCGCTGGAACAACTCCGCCATTTGGTTAAGCGAAAGCCACGCCGTCTCGCCCTTGAATCGCACATCCACGCGCGTGCGCCCGTCCTCGGTCTGGTAGAGGATGATGCTGGATTGCGGCAACGAATCGTCAGACATGAGAGTAATGGAGAATGGACAATGGATAATGGGCAATGGCCAATGGAAAATGAATGCTGGTCATCTGGCCATCCGCCGCTTCGTAGAATTAATGATGCTGGTGAGCAACTTCAGAAGTTCCACCACATCGCGATGAATCGCCGAGAACACATCGTCCTCCAAATAGCGCGTTTCGTGCAATAGCAGCAGCCAGTACTCAGTCTCGTTGGCTTCCTTCAAGGCGATGGCCATCTTATGGATAAAGTCGGCTTTACTCTCCGCCTGTTCAGATTCTCGAACCAATGCGCCAATAGCCGTCCCCGACCGCAGCAACTGTTGAGAGAGGACAACCTCTCGATTTTCGGCACGCAGCGACTTGCACAGGTTGACAACCTGCACCGCAAACGCAAAGGACTTGGTTTGCAGCGCGCCATCCCTCACTGTCCACTGTCCTTTGTCAATTGTCCATTATCCCCAGTCAATTGCCCGCTGAACGCCTGGTGCAGCAGCGACTTCTTCAACTCGCCCAGTGCGGCGAGCTTGTGCTGATAGATGGATTCGAGGCGTTGGGTTTCTGCCGCGAGGGCGTCGAGTTCTTCGACGACCTTCACTTGTTCGGTGAGAGAAGGGCACGCTACCGGCAACTCTGAGAAGAATCCAAGACTCAGATTTGCTCTGGCCATATTTACCTCACCCGCATGTAAAATTTCTCTGAGAACAGGCGAGTTGAGAAAATACGCCAAGAAACGGTTTAGCAAAAGTTCGGGCAAACACCGAATGAGACACACTGCTTGATTGATGTTCGCGACATCATCCCTGTCGAAAACGGCGGTTCGCCCAATTGATGCACCAACAATGTTCGTCAAAACATCGCCGGGCCTGAGAATAGATTTCTTGTCCTTCTGGTTGAACTTCTCTTCGACATACTTTGGCTCATCCAACAGGATTTCGTTCACACCCACATTCTCGCTTGTAACAAAGAGAATCCCCGGCTTTTCGACGTAAGCGATTCCCTGCCACTTCGGTGATGAACCCTTTGTGATACGTTCCGTGAGTTCCTTCAAAGGCTTCTCCATCCACCCCTTCCCCCGCTGAGTGAAGACCGATTGCAGGTGGCTTTCGAAGAGGGCGCGGGCATGGTGGAGATTCCGTTCGGCGTTGGCTGTGGCGGTGGCGAGGCCTTCAAACGCTCCGTCGAGAATGCCGACGAGACGGTGCTGCTCGGAGAGAGAAGGGATGGGTATAGACAACGCACCAAGTTTAGTCGCGTTGAACCCACCCTGTGCACTACCCGCCGAACCTTCCTTGATGGACTTCCAATACCCACTCGTCTGAAAGAACAACGATACGAACTCGGGTAGCAGCTTCTTGTCGAGCAATCGGAGACGAATGAGATAGGATGCAAATACCGCTTCTGGTGGATCCTTCACGAGAAAGCTTTTTCCGGTGGTTGCTCCGGTTCGCGCGAAGACGATATCCCCGTTCGTCAAACGATATTTGGGTAGTTCAAGAGCTTCAATTCTGCAGTATGGCACGCTGCCCCAATCAACACGGTCGTCTTGAATATCCGTGATGCGTAGAAAGCGCGGCCCAATTGACTCGTTCGATGCGTTTTCAGTGTAGCCGTAGTTGATGGCTGACACTTCGCCAAGCGTTTTAGTTTCCCAGCCCTCTTTCATTTCAGCAGCGCCTTGATGTTCTCCAATACCTCCGCACTCTCTGCATCCAGCGCAGCGATTTCGTCCATGATCTCCTGCGGGCTTCGGTGCGTGACCACCTCGCCGCCGTTCGGGTTCTTCACGGAGAGATCGAAGGTCGTCTGGTCGATGGTCTTAGCATCCACGATCCACGATTTGGACGAGTCCGCAAAGGTCCTTTGCAGCTTCACGAACTCTTTGAGATCGTCATCATTCAGTGGGTTGGTCTTCCCGAGGCTGCGGCCTGGATCGAGCTGATAGAACCAGACTTTTCTCGTCGGCGCACCCTTTTCAAAGAACAAGACGACGGTCTTCACGCCCGCGCCTTGGAACGTGCCACCGGGGCAGTCCAAAACTGTGTAGAGGTTGCAGCTTTCCAGCAGTAACTTGCGCAGGCTCACAGACGCATTGTCGGTGTTGGAGAGGAACGTGTTCTTGATGACCACACCACCGCGACCGCCTGCCCTGAGCATCTTGATGAAATGCTGGAGGAAGAGAAACGCCGTCTCGCCGGTGCGGATGGGAAAGTTCTGCTGCACTTCCTTCCGCTCTTTCCCGCCGAAGGGCGGATTGGCTAGGACGACCTCATACCGGTCTTTCTCCTGAATGTCGGCCAGGTTCTCCGTGAGCGTGTTGGTGTGGATAATGTTCGGCGCCTCGATGCCGTGCAGGATCATGTTCATGATTGCGATGACGTAGGCGAGCGACTTCTTTTCCTTCCCGTAGAACGTCCTCTCTTGCAGCGTCTTGAGATCCTTCGTCGAGAGTTCGCCCTTGGCGGTCAGATAGTCGAACGCTTCGCATAAGAATCCTGCCGACCCGCAAGCACCGTCATAGATGCGCTCGCCGAGCTTCGGCTTGACCACCTGCACCATCGCACGGATGAGCGGGCGCGGAGTGTAGTACTCACCGCCGTTGCGCCCGGCGTTGCCCATGTTCTTGATCTTGGCTTCATAGAGATGCGAGAGTTCGTGCTTCTCTTTCTGCGAGCGGAAATGCAGTTCATCGATGTGGTCGATGATCTCGCGCAGGTTGTACCCGCTCTGGATCTTGTTCTTAATCTCCCCGAAGATTTCGCCGATCTTGTACTCGATCGTGTTCGGCCCGCTGGCCTTCTGCTTGAAACTGTGCAGGTAAGGAAAGAGCTTCAGATTGACGAACTCGGTGAGGTCACTGCCCGTCATGGCCTTGTTGTGGTCGATCACTCGCCCGGTCCCTGAGCTCTGTCGAAGGGTCGGCGCGGCCCAGCTTTCCCAGCGGTAGGGCTTATCGAGGATGAAGCTGTAGCGCTTCCCCTCCAGCCTCGCTTCGTCGGCCTTGTCCTGCTCCAACGCGTCGAGATATTTCAGGAACAAGAGCCAGGAGGTCTGCTCGGTATAGTCCAGCTCCGTCGTGCAGCCAGCTTCCTTCCGGAGCACATCATCGATGTTTCTAAAGGCTTGTTCGAACATGCGGAAAGTCTCCCAGCAGATCCAGGGGAATTTAGGCCAGAGCTTACCCGCTCTTCCTTGAAAAATCACGCTCTTGGAGGTGACTCGACGACCCGGAAGTAAGATTATGAAGGAGAATAGTGAGTCTGTTTGGCCCGTAAGGAACGACCGCTCACCCGGCGTAGTCGTACGCCAGGTCGCGGGAGGGAACCAATCGAATGTTGGTCAGGGTGCCTTGGGTAATGCGTGGAGCGAGTTCTTGCCAGATGTCTTGGGCCAACTCCTGGCCGGTCACGGACTGGCGCTGCAGGGCCACCGACAGGTCCTTGTGATCGAATTTCGCAATCACCCTGTCCTTGACCAGCTGATCTAAGGCTCCGATATCGGTGACCATGCCGGTCATGGGGTCGATCGTGCCTCTCACCGTCACAAAACAATCCCACTCTCTTCCCTCATGCCCTGGTTGGACGGCATTGAAGGAGTAGCGCTTCGTAATCGTCGCCCTGTTCGGACGATCTCCAACCGTCACCTCGGCATAGAGATCTTCATCCTCACAGAGCCGAAGGGTATGGAGGGCCCCAATATCTCGTTGAACCGCAAACTTGTCCCACAGCACATGCGCGAAATTTTCCGAGGTGGGAATGCGATCGTTGAAATAGGCCATATCGAGATTGAGATTCTTGTGGTCGAATTCCTCAATCACGTCCAACATCACCCGCTTGAGGTCAAACAGATTGACGACCATGCCGTTCGTAGGGTCGATGTCACCTGAAACGCTCAGTTCAATCATGTAGTTATGCCCATGCGCCGGCGGATTGTAGCAACGGCCGAAAGCCGCTCGGTTCTTCGCCTCATCCCATTCAGGTCGGATGTAGCGGTGGGCCGCAGCGAACTCGATCCGTTTGGTCAGTAATACAGGGGGCATAGTTTTTCAGTGCTGAGTTGTGAGTGCTGAGTCCTGAGACAACTAGATGACATCTGCCAAGGATTCAGCCGTTCGCTCGCCCTATTTGAGATCTGAAAGCCACTCTTCTCGCATGCTACCTGATACCGGCACTTCTTCACGATAGGTGCCGTGGCTGACTCGAATGCTAACAGACTTGGTGAGATTCGCAAAAGCGGCCTGCATCGAGACTGTCGGACGAAATCGGACGAAATGCACCGCGCTGATTTTCGTCTCGTGGCTATGGCCGCCTTCGAACTCACCGAAGGCTTCTTCCCCATCGGCCACGATGGCCACCTTCTTCCCGTGATCCAGCCCCATAAATTCATCGAGTCGTTCTTTGATGTTTGCTTCGTCGGTAATTTCGATCAAGAGCGTCGCGCTCAATTCACCTGGTGCCGGGAGGATCGCATTGTACACGTCCAGTTCGTCCTGGACCTTCGCCGGGTCGAAAATCCGTTCGACACGGACCATTTCCTGAATCTGGAATTGCAACGTGCGCCGATTCTCGAACACCAAGGTCACCCACGGGCCGACTGAGATCCGCCGCCGCTGCTTCAGCGCAATGATCTTTGCGCGAAAGGCTTCGCGCTGTTTCTCGTACTCTTCGTAGGGAATCAGGTCCGCTGATGTCAGTGTCTGCACGAATAAACTCTCTCTTCCTCAACTATTCGCGAGGACCATATGCTCGCTGCTCGCTCACCCCTGAGAGGAAATCCCATAGGCATCCCGCACAATCTGGATCGGATGTCGCACGGTCTTCGCCGGCATCTGCGCAGTGGCCCCGGCCTGCTCTAATTGTAAACCAGCTAATGGACAGTCGGAGGCGACGAGATCCGCGCTCGTCTGTTCGATGGCCCGCACGGCCTTGCCTGCGATCTTCATCGAAAGGGGGAAAAACTCCTCCTTTGCCGACCAGGACCCGTCATGTCCTGAACATTGTTCGATGACTTCCACTTTCGCCCCGGCGCACTCCATCAGTTCTTTTGATTTGAATCCGATATTCTGATCCCGCAAATGGCAGGGAATCTGATAGGCAACCTTCCCCGGCTTCATTGTGAAGTCGGTCGCGAGCTGCCCCTCCTTTTTCATCTTCATGAGGTACTCACAGATATCAAATGTCTTCTCGGCCACCTGCTTCGTCTGCTCATCGGGCTGAAGTTCCGGATATTCCCGCTTCAGCATCAAGCTACAACTCGCCGTGGGCACCACCACATCGTACCCCTTGCGCACCCATGTGTACAATGACGCGACATTGCTGCGGGCCGCCTGCTGAATGGCTTGAGTATCTCCGATATCGAAGTTCGGCATTCCGCAACAGCGCTGCTCCGGGACCACTACCTGAACCCCGTTCTTTTCCAGCACTTGCACCGTAGCCTTGCCGACATCCGTCACCTGCGCATTCACCAGGCAGCTGGCAAACAACGCCACTTTTCGAGTGGGCGGATCAGGCAAGACGGGCTTGGTTCGACGCCCGAACCAGCGCGAAAACGTCTCTGAGGAGAAATGCAGGATCTGTCGATCCTGATGGATCCCGACCACCTTCTCCAGTACTCGCCGAACTAGTTTGTTGTGCAACAGCCCGTTCGTGAGAGAAGCCGTCGCGCTGCCCAGCTTGCCGATGGTATCCGTCATGATCAGCAAACGATCCCGCCACCGAACCCCTCGCTCCGCCGCCAACCGCTTCTTCCACGCGATCATCAAATGCGGGAAGTCGATTTGGTAGTGATGCGGCGGCGTATAGGGACAATGGTTGAAACAGAGCTTGCAATAGTAGCATTCATCGACTACTTGGTGATGGTCGGCCGGTGTGAGCTTTGCAACATCACCCTCGTAGACATCGATACGGTCGAGCAACGTATTGAAGGACGGACAGAGGTTAAAGCAGCGCCGGCACCCGTCACAGACCTCATAGATCCGCAAGGTCTCTTTGTCCAACTGCTTGGTATCAATGGGCGAAATCAGGCTGATGCCCTTCATGATTCGTCTCTCGGAAAGCAATCAGCGGTCAGCTCCCGCCGACGGACTTTCGCCACATCGCCGAAAACTGACCGCTGAACGTGAGCTGACACTCAGTTATTAGCTTTTCAAACTATCCAGTCCCTTTTGGAAGCGATTGGCATGGGACCGTTCAGCTTTCGCCAAGGTCTCAAACCATTCGGCCAACTCGGGGAACCCTTCGTCCCGTGCGGTCTTGGCCATTCCCGGGTACATTTGCGTATATTCGTAGGTTTCGCCCTCGATGGCGGACTTGAGGTTCGCATCCGTGTTGCCGATCGGCACCCCCGTCGCCGGGTCTCCGACCTCCTTCAAGAAGTCCAGATGGCCGAAGGCATGGCCGGTTTCCGCCTCTGAGGTGTCCCGGAAGAGTCCGCCGACGTCCGGATAGCCCTCGATATCCGCCCGGCGAGCGAAGTAGAGATAGCGGCGATTGGCTTGCGACTCGCCGGCAAACGCATGCTTCAGATTGTCGTGACTCTTTGTCCCTTTTAAGCTTTTGCCCATATCATCCTCCTCGTTGTTCGAAGGCCCACCCTTCCCCCGCGAAGATTATCGTCGCTTGGAAACTGCCCGGTAAGATAGCGCAGCCATCCTCAGAGGTTCAAGAGGCTTTCCATCCTTCGCCGGCCGGCACCGCAGGCACCGGACAGACCTCTTCGCCGATCGAGTGAGTATTTACGCGGCTGAGTGGTATAATACGTCGTCATTGTCTCGGCGTATCACTCATCTTCCATGTGAGGCTCTTCGTGAAGATCCTTCTTCCTTACGGCTTCTCCCACGCGGTCGGTGCGTTGTCGCTGTTTGTCTTCTTGCTCTCCGGTTGTGCGCAAGACCAGTATCAACGGAGGGCGGATGTGATGAAAGATCACGTCGAAAACTTCTACAGCCACTTGAAGGCTAATCGGGTTGGGTCGGCTGTTCATGAAAACGAACAGATTGAACTCATGGCCGACCAGATGGCGGACACGGTCAAGAAGCGTGGCCGGATGGGAGGACTCGGGCAAGTCGAACGCGAGTTTGCGCTGATGAAAACGGCTCGAGAAACAAGCGCTCAAAATTGGATTGCGCTAGGACAATACTTCACGCTGAAGCAACAACCGGACAGAGCCCGCGCGTCCTATCAACGGGTCATCGATACCTATACCAACCCGACCGAACAGGCCTACCGAGAGCAGGCGGCTCGAGCGTTGAAAGACCTGGATATCGTCTCGGCGCCTTCACCCGATCCAACTCACTGATCACGCAGACAGGAACTGTGGCCGGAGAGCGCATCTTGCCTGATCCCTCAGCCATGAGACTATCGACGCGACGCCGTGTATTCCTACTGGCTCTCTGCCTGGTATCAACAGGATGCGTTCATCGCATTCATGTAGCGCCAGTGCCGACAAGCGCGCCGTCCAACACCATCCCCCGAAGCCTCCAGATCACGCTGAGCCCGCTTGCACTGGAAGGTCCGGACCACCGACCGGGCATCACGTTTCTGGACTGGCCCCACCAAGATCTGACGCAGGGAATCCTCGGCTACCTTCGGCAACGAGGCACCTTTTCATCAGTCTCGCAGGAATCAGGCGACCTTTCGCTCCATGTCGCCGCCAAGCTGGCGCTGAGTTCTCGGCGAGGCCTCTATCACTACCGGGTAATCCTGGAGGCAGATATGCGTGACGCGTCACAGCTGACCAAGTCCTACCTCACGGAACAGACAGCCGTCGGATCATCAATCCGGTGGGTGACGGCTTCTGACCGTCGCCCGATTGAAGCCGCGTTGCAGTTGGCCTTGGAAGATTTGATGGGAAAGATTGAGACCGACCGGTTACTTTACCTCAACCACGTGACGCAACCGCCATCCTAAGTCACACCACCTGGGCCGATTGGACCGGCTGTTCCACTTGACCAACATCCGGGCGCTGATCGCGACCGTCCTTGGAAGCCTCAACATATTCATGGCAATCGAGACGGAACGCCTGGTCTCCGAATGCGACGTTGTAAAAGCTACAATGGTGTGGCAGATCGGATTCTTTATCGGTGTTCGGCTGAAAATGTTCGCAGGACACACACATGCGCGCGATGGGGATTTCCCCTTGCAATTGAAGCGCCCGAATCAGTTTCACCAGCGTTCCGAGAAGTGACACCTGCTCCTGGGGCGAGAGATTCTCGGTAGCGGATGCCAGAATTTCCGGCCATCGGTTTTCCACATGGCCCGCTTTGGCTCCAAGGGCCGTTAAGTGCACCGTCACGACGCGATTGTCGACTTCTCTGCGTCGCCGCCGAACGAACCGTTTCTGTTCCAGTGTTCTGATCACCTCGGAGGCGGTGGGTAACTTGACCGAGAGCTCTCGCGCAATCGTTGAGACGGTCGCCGAATGGTTCGGTCGAGACCGCAGAAACGTCAGCACCTGAATCTGTAAGGGGCCAATCCCTTGTCGCCCCTTCCGTCTCCAGGTTCGGCTCTTCATCGCCAGACCGATTTTTGAAAGCCCCGTCACCAAACGATCAGGGAGCGAGTCCTGGTCGATCGTTGTTATCGCTGTCATAACTACCCCTCCTCTCCCTACTAGTTCGGCAATCGGCACTATTCGTTCGGCAATCAGCCGGAGGGTAGTCTATTGTCCTGCCTTCCTCCCCGTCAAGCGTGTTTCACGCACCAGAGGCCATCCCCTACTTTTGTTTTTAGCGGACGACGAGCACGCCACAGTGAGCATGTTGCACCACACGAGTGGACACGCTGCCGAGCAGGACACGACCGATCGCGCCCAAACCTTTTGCGCCGGTCACGATCAGGTCCGCCTTGTTTTTCTTGGCCACCGTCAGAATCTCATCAGCTGGCTTCCCCAGCCTCACGGCTTCACGTATCTGGAAGCCTGATTTCGCGAGTTTATCACCGGAGCGCTGCACCAACCCCTTCCCAACCTCTTTGACCTCCGGGTACTTTAAAAAGGGCATGGCATGCACGAGAGTGACGAGAACCGGCTCGCGGTCAGGACCATCGGGTGTCGGATTAATCGTACGCATCACAAACTTGACCGCCTTATCTGACGCAGCCGATCCATCGACCGCCAGGACCAGATGCCGGACAGGCCTCGGGGGCTCTTTCACCACCAGGACCGAACAAGGCGCATGGTGGATGGCATGATTCGAGATGCTGCCCAACATGAATCGATCCAAGGCATCCAACCCTCGGGACCCGATCGACAA